>CANGGA010000001.1 GCA_947453285.1 Microbacteriaceae bacterium
ACTTCGGTTGTGTCTGGATCAACACCCACATTCCGTTGGTTGCCGAAATGCCACACGGTGGCTTTAGACACTCTGGCTATGGCAAAGACCTATCGAACTACGGCTTCGAGGACTACACGCGCGTCAAGCACGTCATGTCATACATTGGCTAGTCCAATGTTGAACGAAGTGAACACATTGGCTAGTCCAGTGTTGCACGAAGTGAACACATCGGATAAGTTCTCCACAGCTTTCGGCTAGTTAGCCACGGATGCTCGCGCAAGCGGCAAAGTTTTTGCGTGCAGCTTTTGTGGTTTCTTCCTTCGCTTGCCTATGGCTTGATGCTCGCTGTGAGCACGCACAACTATTTCTTGCTGGCCTCTTCGGGTTTCACGGTTTTAGTTGCCATGTTTGTGCGCTGGAGAATTTCACGGCGACCAAAGCTCTCGGCAGAAATCAAATTGCGAATAATCGATAAGCGAATTTGGCTCGACGACTACCGATTGCCTCGAGGTGAAATCTTTTGGACTCGCGAGCAAGCCGAGTTCATTTTTGAACGGCTCGCATTCGAAGGGGCAACGCTTCAAACTCAGGTTGATTTCTGCAATGCAGACTTCGAACTATCAAAGAAGCCACTTTCGTTTGCCCTTGGTTTCAGCCGCAACGAAATTCTTCAGCGCTCTCTGGTCGAAGACGGGCCACACGCGATATTTATTGGCAGCACCGGCAGTGGCAAGACGCAACTGCTTCGCGCGGCCATCTCGTCGATGCGTTCGGCCAACCCCGAGCTATCGCTGGTCTGCATCGACTTCAAGGGCGGTGCCGGGCTTGCCAAGTTTGAGAGTCATTCAATCGAGTTCGCTAGCGATCACGATCTCGCTCACGCTGCAAATGTGATTGATGCTCTCGAGCGTGAACTCGGCATGCGCGAACTTGGTCAAAAATCGCTGCTACCCATGGTCATCGCCGTCGATGAGTTGGCGCATTTGCTTGCAAAAGTGAAACGGGCAAGTGAGGTGCTCACCGCAGTCGCCGCTCGGGGGCGGTCTGCTCAAATGCATTTGATGATGACCAATCAGAATCTGGTCGGGGTCTCTCGAGCTCTGCTCAGCAACGTGAACCTGCGCGTGTTGATCGGCAGGGCAGACCCGGTCGATGCGTCAGCGCTGGGCACTTCGGCCAAGGCCGGCGACACCGCGGGGCTGCCAACCGAAAGCCCTTTTGCGGTGGCTCAATTGCTAGGCCATGGCCAACCGGCCGTCGCCTTTAGCTTTCTTCTGGCTGAGACTAAAGAACCGACGCTGGCTCGTGAGCGGCTAGACCGTGAGCCTCAGCGACTCCGGCGTTCAACAACTGACCAGCGTGAGTATTCAAACCAAGAGCGAGGGCGCCATCGAGTGCACAGGCGGCCTGCCATCCGCGGTTTGCTATTGCGCGCACATATGGCAACGTCGCGTTAGTCAATGCATAGGTGCTGGTGTGAGGAACCGCACCAGGCATGTTTGCAACGCAATAAAAGGTGCTCTCGTGAACCGTGAAAGTCGGTTCTGCGTGAGTGGTTGCGTGTGAGTCTTCGAAGCAGCCGCCCTGGTCGATTGCGATGTCGACCAACACACTGCCAGGCTTCATCTTCTTGACCATTTCGTTGGTCACCAACTTCGGCGCCTTTGCACCGGGGATCAACACGGCGCCGATTACTAGGTCGGCATCGACGATAGAACGCTGAAGCTCGAAGGTGTTGCTGACGATGGTGCGCAAGCGACCGGCATAAAAATCATCGAGTTCGCGAAGTCGGTAGAGGTTGGTGTCGAGCACGGTAACTTCTGCGCCCATGCCAATAGCAATCGCGACCGCGTTTGCTCCGGCAACACCAGCGCCGATGACGGTCACACGAGCTGGGCGGGTGCCAGGCACACCGCTCATCAGCATTCCGTTGCCACCGTTCTGGCGCATTAGGGTCTGAGCGCCAACCAGGGGAGCAAGTCGACCAGCAACCTCGCTCATCGGGGCAAGCAGCGGCAGAGATCGCGAAGGCAACTGAACCGTCTCATATGCGATCGAGGTCACGTTGTTCTTGAGCAGCACGTCGGTGAGCGGGCGGTCGGCGGCGAGGTGTAGGTAGGTGAACAGAATCAAGCCGTCGCGCAAGAAGCCAAATTCCTTTTCGATTGGCTCCTTGACCTTCAGCACCATGTCACCGGCGGCCCAGGTTGAGGCGGCATCCGGGCAGATAACGGCGCCCTCGGCTTCATACTCGGCATCGCTGATGGCCGAGCCTTCGCCGGCCTTGGTTTGAATGAATACCTGGTGGCCCGCAGCTACGAGCTCGTGCACTCCAGAAGGCGTGATGGCCACGCGGAATTCGTTGTTTTTGACTTCGGCAGGTACTGCGACCTTCATGATTCTCCGTTTCGGGGTGGCCACACTGCCTCCCACCGCATTAGATGTTACTCCGTCTGGGGCGCTCGTTTGTTGCCATACGAATTCTGGGTTTTTGGCTTTGACGAGCGATTTATGTGGCAGTATTTTTTTGAGCGCCTTCGGCGTTGTATTGGTTGGTTGGGTCGTCGAAGACCCTCTCGATAAAGGAGCCGCTTCATGAACAAGCCTCTTTCAGAAGATCCACAATTCCGTCAACTTCTAGCGATGGCTAAGGCTCCGGTTACCCGACGCACAGCTCTTGCGGGAGTTAGCGCAACAGCAGCAGCTCTTGCTCTTGCGGCATGTGCACCGGGTGGAGCTAAGAAGACCCTGACTCCTGCTAAGGACCTCTCGGCTACCGAGAAGGTTGTTGTCTGGGACAACTGGGCTTATTACATGGATGGCGAAAGCGACGGAACTTTTCCGACTCTTCACGCCTTCGAGAAGAAGACCGGTATCAAATACACATACAACGTAAACGTCGACGACAACAACACTTACTTTGCTCGCGTTAAGAACCAGCTTGCGAGCGGTCAAGACATCGGTGCCGACACCGTCTGTCTAACCGACTGGATTGTTTCGCGATTCATCACGAGCGGCTACCTGCAGCCACTGCAATATGACTTGCTGCCGAACGTGACTGCAAATGAAAACGACGCATTCAAGACCACTTTTGGTTCATTCGACCCAGGCCGCAAGTACTCTCTTTCTTGGAAGGGCATCATTGCCGGCATCGGTTACCACAAGAAGCGTTATAAAGAACTCACCGGAAAAGATGCCCCTACTTCGTTCGACGACGTCTTCGAAAACGAAGCGCTCAAGGGACACGTTGAGGTTCTTTCTGAAATGCGCGACACCCTGGGCGTAATCATGATGGCCAAGGGCGTAGACATCACCTCTTTCACCAAGACTGACTTCGAGAACGCGATTGACTTCTTCAAGGAGAAAGTTGCAGACGGCTGGATTCGCGGCATCAAGGGCAACGCATACGTTGACGACTTCAAGAGCGGCGACGCAGTTGCCGGAATCGTTTGGGCTGGCGACATCGTTGGTGCAAACGCAGAACTCGGCAGCGACGAGCTCGGTCTAGTCTTGCTCGACTCGGGTTCTACCTTTGCTTGTGATAACTACATCATTCCTATGGGCTCGCCTCACGCAGCCAACGCTCACGCGCTAATCGACTACTACTACGACCCAGCGGTCGCGGCAGAGTTGGCGCTTGCCGGCGTGAACTACGTGACTCCGGTCAACGGTGCCAAAGAGATCGTGGCTGCAAAGAACCCGGCTCTTGCTTCAAACACCCTTATGTTCCCAACCGCAGACGACTTTGCAACCAAGCTGCACGCATTCCGTCCGCTAACCCCTGCAGAAGACAACGACTTCTCGAAGCTCTGGTCTGACGCTGCAAATGGTGTGGTCTAGTGGCCGAACAGCAGGCCTCAGCAGGAGCAGATCTAGAGCTACGCGGAATCCGCAAGGAATTTCCGGGATTCACCGCAATTGAAGAACTTGACCTAACTATTCCGGCTGGGCAGTTTTTTGCATTGCTTGGCCCTTCGGGTTGCGGCAAGACCACGACCCTGCGAATCATTGCGGGTCTTGATCAGCCGACCACCGGAAAGATTTTTCTTTCTGGCAAAGACATCACAGACACCAAGCCGCACGAGCGCAAAGTTAACACCGTCTTTCAGAGCTACGCGTTGTTTCCACACATGACCGTGCTAGACAACGTTGCTTTCGGTTTGAAGCAGCGCAAGATTGACGAACCAATGAAGAAGGCACAGGATGCCCTCAACCTGGTTGAGCTCGGTCATCTTGGCAACCGTCGTCCGCAACAACTTTCTGGTGGTCAGCAGCAGCGTGTTGCTCTTGCTCGCGCATTAGTAAACCGCCCATCGCTTTTGCTTCTCGACGAGCCACTCGGAGCACTCGACCTTAAGTTGCGTCGTCAGATGCAGATTGAGCTCAAGGCAATTCAGATGGAAGTCGGCCTAACCTTCTTGCACGTTACCCACGACCAAGAAGAAGCAATGGACATGGCAGACACGGTTGCGGTTATGAATAAGGGCCGCATCGAGCAAATGGGTGCACCCGAAAAGTTGTATGACCGACCAAAGACCGTTTTCGTTTCTAAGTTCTTGGGTCAGAGCAACTTGTTCGTTGGCGATGTCGTCGAAGAGAACGCAAACTCGGTGAGCATCGATTGCAAGGGGCACAAGTTGACCGTGCCAAAGGCTCGTGCCGAAAAGCACAGCGGCAAAATCGCAATCGGCGTTCGCCCAGAAAAGGCAACCTTTCACGAGGATGGCGCCCCGGCACAGTCTTCAGATCTCAACGTTGTTGGCCCTGGCGAAATCATCGACATTCGTTTCACCGGAGTAAGCAACCAGTACTTGATTGAGATTCCTAACCTCGGCGAAGTCACGGTGTTTGCGCAGAACGTCGGCAAGAGCCCGGTTACCGAGCTTGGCGCCAAGGTTTGGGTTAGCTGGAAGGTCGAACACGCCTTCGGCCTAGCCGACTTGCCAGTGACCGAAGACAAGTAGTCATGGCATTCGCGGCATTCGGCTCTGCTCCGGCAAACGCTAACACCGGTCAAAACCTACGCAGCGGCAAGATCGTTCTTGCATTGCTTTTGCCTGGCTTGCTATACCTTGCCATTTTCTTCATGACACCTTTGGTGTCGCTTGTGATCACCTCACTCGAGTCACCAGACCCATCGGGAATGATCGGTTCATACCAGTACGGTTTTGAGATTCAGAACTACATCGGCGTTCTCACCGACTACATGCCGCAGATTTTGCGTTCATTTCTTTATGCAATCGTGGCCACGCTGCTTGCTCTGCTAATCAGCTATCCGTTGGCCTATTTCATCGGTGTGAAGATTCGCCGCTATCCGATGATTCAGCGCCTTGCCGTCACGCTTGTGATCGCGCCGTTCTTTATCTCGTTCTTGCTTCGCACCATCGCCTGGAAGCAACTGCTCGCGGATGGAACCCCATTGATGCAGTGGCTGCATGACATCGGTTTGCTTGCGCCTTCGCAGTATTTCATCGGAACCCCGGCTGCGGTTATCTTCGGATTGACCTACAACTTCATCCCGTTTATGACCCTGCCGCTCTACACGACTCTCGAGCGCTTCGATGTTCGCCTGCTCGAAGCCGGCAGTGACCTCTATGCGTCACCTTCGAAAGTGTTTAGAAAGATCACTCTTCCGATTTCGATGCCAGGCATTATTTCTGGAACTCTGCTGACCTTTATTCCGATTGCCGGTGACTACGTAAACGCGAGCCGCGACTTCTTGGGTTCGTCAAAGACCTCAATGATCGGAAACATGGTTGAGGCTGACTTCTTGCAGAACCTGCGCTACCCGGCGGCGTCTGCGCTAAGTGTGCTGCTCATGGCCGTGATTCTGGTTTTGGTTACCTTCTATGTGAAGAAGAGCGGAACGGAGGATCTGCTTTGAAAAAGCCTTGGGGCCTTGCCGTTTATTCTGGCCTAGCGCTGGTCTTCTTGATGATTCCGATTGTCTACACAATCATCTTCTCGTTCAACGATTCGATTCGCTCGAACACCGTCTGGGAGGGCTTCACGGTTCGCCACTGGACGAACGCCTGCGCTCGCGCCGACGTCTGCGAGGCGCTGGGCAACTCGATCTTCATCGGCGTGGTGAGCACTTTGGTGGCGACCATCCTTGGTTCGGCAATTGCCATCGGCCTCGTGCGCTATCGCTTCAGGGCTCGTGCCGCCATTAACTTGGCATTGTTCTTGCCAATGGCTACTCCTGAAGTTGTGCTCGGTGCCGGCCTTGCCGCCTTCTTCTTCAACCTCGGTTTTCCTTCTGGCATGCTCACCACGATTTTGGCTCACGTCATGTTCTGTCTGAGCTTTGTTGTGGTTACCGTCAAGGCGCGAGTGCAGACTCTCGACCCAGCGCTCGAAGAGGCGGGCCGCGATCTATACGCCAACCCGAATCAGGTTTTCTGGAAGATCACTTTTCCGCTGCTTTTGCCTGGAATCATATCGGCAGCTCTCTTGTCGTTCGCTCTTAGTTTCGACGACTTCATCATCACCTACTTCAACTCTGGTTCGGTGAGCACATTTCCAAAGATGATTTATGTTGCTGCTTCTCGTGGCGTTCCAGCCGAGGCAAACGTTATTGCATCGAGCGTTTTCTTGTTCGCAATCATGATCGTGCTCGTAGTTCAAATCACCGGATCGATTCGCCGCAAGCGCCTCTCGAAAATGGCCTAGGTCTTAAACGAAAAATCCCCAGTCGCGTTGACTGGGGATTTTTCTTTGGACCTATAGAGCTGCGATGCCTGCGGCTAGAACGTCGATAGCTTCGTGCAGCTGTGCGTCGGTAATAGCCAACGGTGGCAAGAAGCGAATGACGTTGCCGAAGGTTCCAGCGTTCAAGACCAAGACACCGTTCTGGTGGCAGTACTTGACCACTGAGTCAACGGCGGCAGAGTTCGGGTTCAGGGTGCCTGGCTCAACGAATTCGATTGCAATCATTGCGCCACGACCGCGAACTTCGCCAATGACCGGGTGCTCGGCCTGAATTGCTTGCAAGCGTGGAACCAGGATGCCCTCGATTTCGACAGCGCGCTCGAGAACGCCACCCGCCTCAATCTGCTCTAGAACGGCTACCGCTGCTGCAGCTGCAACTGGGTTTCCTCCGTAGGTGCCTCCGATGCCGCCAGGGTGAGAAGAATCCATGATCTCTGCGCGTCCGGTGACCGCCGAGATCGGCATGCCGCCGGCGATTCCCTTTGCGATGGTGAATAGGTCTGGCTCGAAGCCTTCTTCGTGGTTGGTTGCGAACCAGCGACCGGTTCGTGCGATGCCGGCCTGAACCTCATCTGCGACCATCACGATGCCGTTTGCCTTAGCCCACTTTGAAAGTGCTGGCAAGAAACCAGGAGCCGGAACGATAAAGCCGCCCTCACCCTGAATCGGCTCGATCACGATTGCTGCCAAGTTGGCACCGCCAACGCGCTTCTCCATGTAGTTGATTGCGCGCTTCGCTGCTTCTTCGCCGGTAATGCCACCGTCGCGAAGCGGGTATGACATTGGCACGTGGTGAACGCCAGGGGCAAACGGGCCAAAGCCGCTGTTGTAAGGCATCGCCTTGAAGTTCATTGCCATGGTCAAGTTGGTGCGACCGTGGTATCCGTGGTCAAAGACTGCAATCTCGCCGCGACCGGTGAACTTGCGGGCAAACTTGACGGCGTTTTCGACTGCCTCGGCACCCGAGTTGAATAGCGCACTGCGCTTTTCGAAGTTGCCAGGGGTGTGCTTGTTTAGCAACTCACACACGCGCACATAAGGCTGGTATGGAGTCACGGTAAAGAGCGTGTGGGTTAGCTTTGCGACCTGTTCTTGAACTGCTTTGACCACGGCGTCGTTGGTGTGGCCAATGGTGGTCACGCCGATGCCTGCGCCTAGGTCGATGAAGTCATTGCCATCGACGTCGGTAAGAATTGCGCCGTGCGCGTGATCGATGTAGATCGGCAGGGCCGCACCTACACCGTGTGAGACCTCTTTAAGGCGCTTTGCGTGCAGCTCTTGCGAGATCGGGCCTGGGATTGCGGTGACAATTTTGCGTGAAGACGCTACTGAAACTTCGCTCATAATCCCATCCTACGCCCGCTAATCTTCGGGCTGGTGGCAAGATTGAACAATGCGGCGCGTAATTATTCTCGGTTCGACCGGTTCGATCGGAACCCAGGCGCTCGACGTCATCCGTGCCAATAAAGACCGTTTCGAGGTGGTCGCGCTCGCGGCTGGCAAGAACTCTGAACTGCTATCGGCGCAGGCTACCGAATTCGGCGTGCCAAGCAAGCGTGCGGTTTTAGGCTCGGATGCCGCTACCGCACTGATTGAAGAAACCGAAGCCGATGTCGTGGTGAACGGCATCACCGGTTCGATCGGTTTGAAGCCGACCCTTGCCACGCTCGCAACCGGCAAGACCCTGGCTCTGGCAAATAAAGAGTCACTCATCGTTGGTGGTCGTTTAGTAACCGATGCTGCGGCTCCCGGTCAGATTGTTCCGGTCGATAGCGAACACTCTGCGTTGGCGCAGTGTCTGCTCGCCGGCGAAAAGCGCGAAGTGCGCAAACTCATCTTGACCGCATCGGGAGGCCCGTTTCGCGGCTACACGCGCGAGCAGCTCACTCTGGTTACGCCACAACAGGCACTTGCTCACCCAACCTGGGTCATGGGAAAAGTCGTCACCACCAACTCGGCGACGCTTGTCAACAAGGGTCTAGAACTGATCGAGGCGCACCTATTGTTTGACATTGAGATCGACCGAATCGATGTCACGGTTCACCCGCAATCGGTTGTGCACTCGATGGTCGAGTTTTTCGACGGCTCAACCATGGCGCAGTGCTCGCCGCCGAACATGATGTTGCCAATCGCACTCGGCATGTCTTGGCCAGAAAGAATTGCCGATGCGGTGCCGGCGGTTGACTTTACGAAGTCACACCAGTGGACCTTCGAGCCGTTGAACGAAAGTGTCTTTGGTGCGGTAAAACTCGCTCGTCAGGTTGGCAAGGCAGGCAGCACCTATCCTGCGGTTTATAACGCAGCAAACGAAGAAGCAGTCGAGGCTTTTCATCGCAACAAAATCGGCTTCAACCAAATCGTCGATGTCATTCAGCGCGTTGTCGATGCTCACACACCAGCAGATGAATTAACACTGGATGCCGTTCTCGACGCCGAGGTTTGGGCGCGTGATAGGGCAGTGGCTCAGATGGTGACGGCATGTTAGAAGTTCTCTGGTACATCGGTGGCGTGCTCTTCATTGCGCTCGGAATTGGTTTCTCAATTGGTTGGCACGAACTCGGCCACCTATTGCCGGCCAAACTTTTCGGCATCAAGGTGCCTCGCTACATGATCGGTTTCGGGCCAACCGTTTGGTCGCGCAAGCGCGGCGAAACCGAATATGGGGTCAAGGCAATTCCGCTCGGTGGTTACATCACCATGATTGGAATGTATCCGCCTGCCAAGCCAGGGGCTAAGCAGCGCAAGGGCTTCGGCGCCGATTCAATTCAGGCTGCTCGCGACGCGCACAGTGAGCACGTCGGCCCTGGCGACGAGAACCGCATGTTCTACAAGTTGCCAATCTATAAGCGAATCATCATCATGTTCGGTGGCCCGTTCATGAACTTGTTCTTGGGTCTCGTGCTAACGCTCACCTCATTAGTCGGAATCGGCACCTACACACGCTCGACAACGGTGACAGAGATTTCGCAGTGCGTGCCAAGCAGTTTTAGCAAGCAGGTTGCCTGCACCGACGCTGATGCAGTTGGACCTGCAAAAGTTGCCGGACTTCAGGCTGGCGATGTTGTTCAATCTGTTAATGGTCAGGCAGTTCGAAACTGGGATGAAATCACGGCATATGCAACTTCGAACCCAGGGGAAATTTCACTTGGCGTGAAGCGCGGCACGACCGAACTCGATTTGATGATCACGCCAGCGATTGTCAATCGCCCGGTGACGACCTCTGAGGGCAAGACGCTGAATCAGAATGTTCCGTTTTTTGGCGTCGTGCTCGAACCAATTCGCCAATCGCAAACTCTCGACAAAGCTTTCGTTTATTCGGCAAACGTAATTGGCTCAACTTTTGCTTTGATTGCAACATTGCCGGTGCAGGTTTATGAAATGGTCAGCGGCACCATTCACGGCGACCAGAGAAATTCAAATGGACCGATTTCGATCATCGGTGTTGGGCAGGTTGCCGGCGAAATCGCGAGCGACCCAGCTGCGACTCTGCTCGACAAACTCGGTTCCGGGCTCATGATGCTAGCGAGCCTGAACTTTGCACTCTTTGCCTTCAACATGATTCCGCTATTGCCGCTTGATGGCGGGCACATCGCCGGCGGAATCTATGAGGCAATCAAGAAGGCAATCTGGCGTCTGCGTCGCAAGCCAAACCCTGGCCCAGCAGACACCGCATTGCTCATGCCGATTACCTACGTGGTTTCGGGGCTGCTAATTGTGCTCAGCCTCGTTCTGCTGGTGATTGACCTAATTAACCCCGTATCTCTTGGCCTATAGGCGAAATAACTCGGGCACTCTGCCTGTTTATGCTTATACCGAACGGAAAGCGAACTAAATGGTTGCAATTAACCTCGGAAAGCCAAAGCCACCGGTTTTGACTCCAAGACGCAAGACCCGCCAGATCATGGTCGGCAAAGTTGCTGTCGGTGGCGACGCCCCAATCTCTGTGCAGTCGATGTGCACCACTCAGACCACAGACGTGAATGCCACCCTTCAGCAAATCGCAGAGCTAACGGCATCTGGCTGCGACATCGTTCGCGTTGCTGTGCCAAGCCAGGATGACGCCGACCGACTTCCGTTGATTGCCAAGAAGTCTCAGATTCCGGTTATCGCAGACATTCACTTTCAGCCAAAATATGTGTTCGCGGCAATCGACGCGGGTTGCGGCGCGGTTCGAGTTAACCCTGGCAACATTCGTCAGTTCGACGACAAGGTTGGCGAAATTGCAAAGGCTGCGAAAGAAGCAGGTGTCTCGATTCGAATCGGAGTTAACGCCGGCTCGCTTGATCCAAGACTTCTCGAAAAATATGGCAAGGCGACTCCAGAGGCACTCGTCGAATCGGCGGTCTGGGAAGCATCGCTTTTCGAAGAGCACGATTTTCACGATTTCAAAATCTCGGTAAAGCACAACGACCCGGTAATCATGGTCAAGGCATACGAGATGTTGGCAGAACGCGGAGACTGGCCTCTGCACCTCGGTGTCACCGAAGCCGGCCCAGCATTTCAGGGAACCATCAAGTCATCGGTTGCATTCGGCGCTCTTTTGAGCAAGGGAATCGGAGACACCATCCGTGTTTCGCTTTCTGCGCCACCGGTTGAAGAAATCAAAGTTGGTTCGCAGATTCTTGAGAGCCTCAACCTTCGTCCACGCAAACTCGAAATCGTAAGTTGCCCATCGTGTGGTCGCGCCCAGGTCGATGTCTACACGCTTGCCAACGACGTGACCAAAGGTCTCGAAAAGATGACAGTGCCACTTCGCGTTGCAGTTATGGGTTGTGTTGTGAACGGCCCAGGCGAGGCTCGCGAAGCAGATCTCGGTGTTGCATCTGGAAACGGCAAGGGGCAGATCTTCGTAAAGGGCGAGGTCATCAAGACCGTGCCAGAGAGCGAAATCGTTGCGACCCTCATCGAAGAGGCAAACCGAATTGCAGCAAGCATGGATCCGGCTTTGGTCGGAAGCCCTGAGGTTGTTGTCGCAAACCCAGCCAAATAGCATCTAGTTACCGCGGTTTCAGGCCTTTGCCACAGCGCGCAAGGTAACATTTTGCTTATGCCAATCCGCCTTTCATCACTTTTCTTGCGCACCTTGCGCGAAGACCCAGCCGAGGCTGAGGTCGAGAGCCACAAGCTATTGCTGCGCGCCGGCTACATTCGTCGCGCCGCCCCTGGTGTTTACACCTGGTTGCCGCTTGGCCTATTGGTAAAGGCAAAGGTCGAGGCCGTGGTTAGAGAAGAAATGAACCGAGCTGGCGCTCAAGAAGTTTTCTTTCCGGCACTTTTGCCACGCGAGCCTTTTGAGGCAACCGGCCGCTGGACAGAATATGGCGACAACCTATTTCGTCTTCAAGACCGCAAGAAGGCCGACTACCTTTTGGCTCCAACTCACGAAGAGATGTTCACCCTTTTGGTGAAAGATCTCTATTCGTCATACAAAGATTTGCCAGTCTGCCTCTATCAAATTCAAAACAAGTATCGCGACGAGGCTCGCCCTCGTGCTGGCTTGCTTCGCGGTCGCGAATTCGTTATGAAAGACGCATACTCTTTCGACATCGATGACGCAGGTCTCGAAAAGTCATATCAATCACAGCGCGACGCATACGAGCGCATCTTCACCCGTCTTGGCGTCGACTACGTAATCGTTAAGGCAGACGCCGGCGCGATGGGCGGAAGCGCATCCGAGGAATTCTTGTCACCGAGCCCAATTGGTGAAGACACTTTCGTCAGATCGCCTGGGGGATACGCAGCAAACGTCGAAGCCGTGAAAACAGTTGCACCGGCCGGCATCGCGATTGAAGGATTGCCAGCAGCGGTTGTGCACCCATCGCCGAACACCCCGACCATTGCAACGCTTGTCGATCTTGCCAATGCAAACGTCAAGCGCGCCGACGGACGCGAATGGACCGCAGCAGACACATTGAAGAACGTGGTTCTCGCACTTACTTCACCAGAAGGAAAGCGCTCGCTCGTTGTCGTTGGTTTACCTGGCGATCGCGAAGTCGATGCAAAGCGCGCAGAGGCGGCCTTCTCACCAAACGAGGTAGAGCCGGCGACCGAAGAAGATTTCGAACGCAACCCAGAGTTGGTTAAGGGTTACATCGGCCCGGTAAAGAATGGTTCAGCCGTTCTTGGGCTCGAAGGCTCAAGCAAGATTCGCTATTTGCTTGACCCACGCGTTGTCGACGGCACCGCATGGATCACCGGAGCGAACGAAGCAGAGAAGCATGTTTTCGACTTGGTCAAGGGCCGCGACTTCGGGGCAGACGGCATTGCCGACATCGCCGAGGTTCGCGCCGGCGACCCTGCGCCAGATGGCAGCGGGCCACTCGAGCTGGCTCGCGGAATTGAAATCGGTCACGTATTTCAGCTCGGCCGCAAGTATGCAGAAGCGCTCGGCCTTCAGGTTCTCGACGAAAACGGCAAGCTCGTCACCGTCACCATGGGTTCTTATGGCGTGGGTGTCACCCGCATGGTTGCCGTGTTGGCAGAGGCCAACCGCGACGACAAGGGGCTCATCTGGCCGGAGGCCGCTTCGCCTGCAGACGTTTATATCGTGGCTGCTGGCAAGGACGACCACGTTTATGAAGCAGCCGAGAAGCTTGCTGCCGAATTCGAAGCCGCCGGCAAGACCGTGATGCTAGACGATCGTCAAAAGGTAAGCCCCGGCGTCAAGTTCAGCGATGCCGAGTTGATTGGTGTTCCGCACGTTGTCATCTGCGGCAAGGGTCTCGAGAACGGCGAAGTCGATCTTTGGAATCGTCGCTCTGGCGAGCGTCGCTCAGTCGCACTAAACTCGGCTGTAGCAGAGTTGATTTAGTCTCGGCAATTTGCCGAGTTTGCTTCAACGCTTTACCTATAACTAACTATCGGCCGGGAGGCAGCGCTCATGGATATCGACCTTGGAATTCTTAGAGGACTTGAACGCGAAAAAGAAATCCCGTTCGTCGAACTCGTTTCGATTATTGAAGCCGCAATTCTCGCTGCCTATTACAAGAACATGGGTCTCGACCCGAAAGAGCACAAGGCTCGCGCCGTGCTCGATCAGAAGACCGGTTCGGTTCACATCTTCGAAATCATCTGGAATGAAGAGACTCGCGAAACAAGCGAAAACGATGTGACTCCAGAAAACTTCGGCCGCATCGCGGCCTATTCTGCAAAGCAAGTAATTGCGCAGCGTCTTCGCGAAATCAGTGACGAAGGATTGCTCGGAGAGTTCAAGGGCAAAGAAGGCGACATCGTCACTGGCATCATTCAGCAAGGCCCACGTTCATACATGATTCACGTCGACCTCGGCAGCATCGAAGCACTATTGCCACCAGAAGAGCAGGTCGTGGGCGAGGAGTACACCCACGGAAAGCGCATCCGTGTTTTGGTCACCGGAGTGAACAAGGGAACCCGCGGCCCGCAGGTAACCGTTTCACGTTCACACCCAACTCTCGTTCGCAAGTTGTTTGCACTTGAGGTTCCAGAGATTGCCAACGGCACTGTCGAAATCGTTCAGGTTGCTCGCGAGGCAGGTCACCGCACCAAGATTGCCGTTCGAGCACACGAAGAAGGCATCAACGCAAAGGGAGCCTGCATCGGCGAACTCGGTCAGCGCGTTCGAGCTGTCTCGGCCGAGTTGAACGAAGAGAAGATCGACATCGTCGACTACAACACCGACATCTGCGAGTTTGTCTCGCAGGCTCTATCGCCGGCAAAGGTTTCGAGTGCCTACATCATCGGCAAGGGAGACCCAAAGGCCACCGGCGATGCCCGCATCACCCAGGTTCGCGCCCTCGTGCCCGACTACCAGCTTTCGCTTGCCATCGGCAAAGAGGGGCAAAACGTTCGTTTGGCCGCCAAACTAACCGGCGCCAAGATCGACGTTCAGCCTGAGAGCATTCTCGAGGGCGACGACTAGCCCAAATCGGAGGTGCCAAAAATTGGCACTCACGATTTCGGCACTCGGCAGGTAGAATGAAACCCGTTAGAACCTGTGTTGGCTGTCGCCAGCGCGCCAATCGAGCAGATTTGCTTCGAATTGTGGCCGACTCTCAAGAGTTGGTTTTCGATGAGAAAGCCTCAAAACCTGGTCGCGGCGCCTGGATTCATCCAAGTTCAGATTGTCTTCAAAAAGCCACAGAGCGCGGTGCATTTGCCCGAGCATTGCGGCTAAAGACCCCGCTAACTCTCAATCAAGAACAGGCAGAAACGATGATGGCAAAAAATGAGTAACTCGAAATGAGTCCCCTCAAGCTTTAACGGCCTGCCCTGTTTGGGGAAGGCCCCAGACAGGAGAAATTAAGTGGCGCTTCCACGCGTATACGACATAGCTAAAGAACTTGGAATCGATTCCAAGGTTGCACTAGCAAAACTTCAAGAACTCGGTGAGTTCGTTAAGAGTGGTTCATCAACGATCACTCCACCCGTAGCCAAAAAGCTTCGCGAGGCATTTCCAGATGCAAAGCCAAAGGCCGAAGAGCCTAAGAAGCCGGCTGCAAAGAAGTCTGCAGACAAGGCAGAGCCAGAAGTAACTGCCGAAAGCGCAGACGCACCTGCAGCTCCGAAGCCAGGCAAAGCTGCAAAGCCGGCCGAAGCTGAGCCGGTTGCAGAAAAGCCAAGCGAGGGCGATGCCCCGGCAGCCGCTCCGACACCAAGTCTTCCTTCACCGGTTGCAGGCATTCCTCGCCCGGGCAACAATCCTTTTGCATCGAGTCAGGGCATGGGCATTCCTCGTCCGGTAGCTCGTCCTGGCAATAATCCATTCGCACCTTCGCAGGGCATGGGTCGTCCGGGTCAGAACCGACCAGGTGGACCTCGTCCTGCCGGTGCCGGTGCCCCAGGTGGCGCGGGTCGCCCAGGTGGACCTCGTCCAGCCGGTGCCGGTGGTCCAGGTGGCGCATCGCGTCCAGGTTTCGGCAGCCCTCGTCCGAGTGGCGCTCCAGGCGCAACTCCGGGTGGCGCACCAGGTTTTGCTCGTCCAGGTGGCGGCCCAGGTGGCGGCCGTGGCCGCGGCGTTGGCGGCGGAACCGCTGGTGCCTTCGGTAAGGGTGGCGGCAAGGGCAGCAAGGCCCGCAAGTCAAAGCGTGCGAAACGCGAAGAGTACGAACAGAGACAGGCTCCGAGCCTTGGTGGCGCAGTAGTTCCACGCGGAGACGGCACCACCGTAATTCGCTTGCGTCGCGGTTCTAGCATCCAAGATTTCGCAGACAAGATTGATGCAAATGCAGGTCAGTTGATCACGGTGTTGTTCCACCTTGGTCAGATGACAACGGCTACCGCATCGCTAGACGAAGAGACCTTCCAGATTCTCGGTGTTGAACTCGGCTACAAGGTCGAAGTTGTTTCACCTGAAGACGAAGAGAAGGAGCTATTCGATAGCTTCGGCCTCGACATCTCAACCGACTACGAAGACGACGAAGACGATCTAGTTATTCGTCCGCCAGTTGTCACCGTCATGGGTCACGTCGACCACGGAAAGACTCGTTTGCTCGACTCGATTCGAAATGCAAACGTTCAGGCCGGTGAAGCTGGTGGAATCACCCAGCACATTGGTGCTTATCAGGTGCACGCAGTGCACGAGGGCATCGACCGTGCGATTACATTCATCGATACTCCTGGTCACGAGGCGTTCACCGCTATGCGTGCCCGTGGTGCTCAGGTAACCGACATTGCGATTCTTGTTGTCGCTGCAGACGACGGCGTTATGCCTCAGACTGTCGAAGCGTTGAACCACGCTCAGTCTGCCGGTGTGCCGATTGTTGTTGCAGTTAACAAGACCGATAAAGAAGGCGCTAACCCAGCCAAGATTCGTCAGCAGCTAACCGAGTTCAACTTGGTTGCTGAAGAATACGGTGGCGACGTCATGTTCATCGACGTATCGGCTTTGACCGGCAAGGGAATTCCAGAACTTCTAGACGCAGTCTTGCTAACCGCAGATGCAGCCCTAGACCTTCGCGCGAACCCAAACCGCGACGCTCGTGGTGTTGCCATCGAAGCGAACCTAGACAAGGGTCGCGGTTCGGTTGCTACCGTGCTGATTCAGTCGGGAACCCTTGAGGTTGGCGACTCGATCGTGGCAGGTGCTGCTCACGGCCGTGTTCGTGCGATGTTCGACGAGAACGGCGACGCAGTTACTTCTGCTGGCCCAAGCCGTCCGGTTCAGGTGCTCGGATTGCAGTCTGTGCCTCGCGCCGGTGACACCTTTGTGGTCGCCGAAGACGAGCGCCAGGCCCGCCAGATCGCTGAAAAGCGTGAGGCTGCCGACCGCAACGCCCTATTGGCTAAGACCCGCAAGCGCATCAGCCTCGAAGACTTCACCAAGGCACTCGAAGACGGCAAGGTTGAGTCACTCAACTTGGTCATCAAGGGTGACGTTTCTGGTGCGGTCGAAGCTCTTGAAGATGCATTGCTCAAGATCGAAGTCGACGACAGCGTTCAGTTGCGCATTATCCACCGTGGTGTTGGTGCAATTACCGAGTCAGACGTTAACTTGGCAACCGTTGATAACGCAATCATCATCGGCTTCAACGTCAAGCCAGACAACAAGGCTCGCGAGCGTGCAGACCGCGAAGGCGTCGACATTCGTCAGTACTCAGTTATCTATGGAGTTCTCGACGACATCGAGTTGGCGCTCAAGGGAATGCTCAAGCCAGAGTATGAAGAAGTTCAGGTCGGAACCGCAGAGGTTCGCGAGCTGTTCAAGTCTTCAAAGGTCGGAACCATCGCTGGTTCGATCGTTCGCTCTGGTTCAATCAAGCGCAACGCTTTGGCGCGCGTTCTTCGTGCCGGCAAGGTCATTGCCGAAAACCAGAAGATCGACTCACTAAAGCGCTTCAAGGATGATGCCAACGAAGTCAAGACTGACTTCGAGTGTGGTATCGGTTTGAGCGACTTCAACGAATTGCAACTCGAGGACATCATTGAGACCTTCGAGATGCGCGAGAAGCCGAGAGTCTAACCTTGGTCGATCACGCACGCGCGAGAAAACTCGCTGAACGAATTAAGGTATTGGTGGCCGAAGCTCTCGAGCGCGCGGTCAAAGACCCCGACTTGGGCTTCGTCACCATTACCGACGTTAAGGTCACTCCAGATTTGCAGCACGCGAAGATTTTCTACACCGTCTATGGAACCGAAGACGAGAAGAAACAGTCTGCCGAAATCATCGAGCGCAACCGCGGTTTGATTCGTCGCGAGGTCGGTCACGGTCTCTCGATTCGTTTGACTCCGACGATTGAATTTGTTTCAGACGAGATTCCGGTAATCGCGGCTCACCTCAACGATCTGCTAAACGAGGCAAAGACTCGCGACGCCGAAGTTCAGGAATTGGCCAAGAAGGCCGAATTCGCTGGCGAGGCGAACCCTTACAAAGAGCCAAAGAGTCAAGAAGAAGACGAGTAATGGCGTCTGGGCTTGTGCTTATTGATAAGCCACAGGGCTGGACCAGTCACGACATCGTGGCAAAACTTCGCGGCATTGCCGGCACTCGCCGGGTTGGCCATGCCGGAACTCTTGATCCGATGGCAACCGGCTTGTTGCTTCTCGGCGTAAATGCCGGCACAAAGCTGCTCACTTTTTTGGTTGGCGAAGGCAAGACCTATGAGGCGACAATTCGTCTCGGAGCCAGCACAATCACAGACGACGCCGAGGGCGAGGCAGTTGCCATTGCCGATGCCGAGAAGGTTCGTGCAATTAGTGCAGACCAAATTGAAATCGCTCTCATCTCTCTGCGCGGTGAAATCATGCAGGTGCCATCTTCGGTGAGCGCAATCAAGGTTGACGGCGAACGCGCTTATGCCAAAGTGCGCGGCGGAGACGAAGTCAAGTTAGCCGCTCGCCCAATCACCGTCGCTAAGTTCGAAATCAAAAAAGCGCCACACCTGGTGGAGTCTCAAGGCCAAGCGTTTTTAGATTTTGACGCCGTCATCGAATGCTCTAGCGGAACCTACATTCGAGCGCTAGCTCGTGACCTCGGCAACGCGCTAAACGTTGGCGGTCACCTAACCGCACTTCGTCGCACCCGCATTGGCGGTTACCGAGTCGAAGATGCCGTGCCAATGGCAGAGCTGACTCGCGAGAACCTAACCATCACTTCGATGTTCGATTCGGTCAAAGATGCTTTTGAGCTGCGCGAGCTAAGCGAACAAGACGTTGTCGATCTTCGACACGGAAAGCGCATCGCGAACGATGGTTCAAGCGCAGGCGAGATCGCAGGAGTGCGCAATCAGCAACTAATTGCGATGCTTGAGCCGGTCGGTACGCAACTAAAGTCATCGGTGGTTTTCGCAATGGAGTCTGATGATTAATTGGCTTTACAGCTTGCAGCTGGTCGTAGACTCGGTTGCCGCGATTGTGCTTCTGGTTTTTGGCTTCGCAAGGCGCAAGCCGAGTTTGGTTTCGCTAAGCATTGTCGGTTTGGTCGAACTTGGCCTAGTCGCGCAGTTGATCTGCAGCATCGCGCTGGTCGGCGGGGGAGCAAGAGCCAAGACCGACACCATCGAATTCTTTGCCTATCTGATTGTTGCCCTGATGATTCCGGCCGGGGCTGCCTTCTGGGCCCTAGTTGAGCGCACTCGGTGGTCAACCATGGTTTTGGCTGTTTCAGCGGCCACCGCGGCCATCATGCTGGCCAGAATGCAGCAAATCTGGCTGGGTTACTAGGCGGAATTAACCTTCTGTTAACTTTTTGACTGCCTTCGCGTTACTCATCAAGGCGATTATTTAGGGATGGCCGCAGAGCAAACAAAGTCGGGTTCGACCCCGCAGCGCAGAACCCTAACGGTTAAGCCAACTTTGCTTGGCGACAAAGTTTTCTTCGGAATTACTTCTTTCACTGCCTATTTCTCGATTGCCCTAGTGGGCTTGGTTTTGGTCTTCTTGCTAATTCGTGCCTGGCCTGCACTTCAGCACGAGGGAATCAACTTTCTGATTGGTTCAACCTGGGATGACTCGGTTCAGCCGATGGTCATGCAAATTTTTCCGATGCTTTGGGGATCAATTCTCTTGGCCTTGCTGGGTGTTCTTCTTGCGGTGCCTATGGCCATCGCACTTGCTTACCTAATCGAATTTCTCGCCCCAAAGCCAATTGCACGAGTGGCAACCCTGCTTGTTGACTTGCTTGCAGCGCTGCCTTCGGTTGTAATCGGCCTTTGGGGTCTTTTCGTATTCACTCCGGTTGCTGAGGGATGGTCTGAGCTGCTTCACAAAACCCTTGGTTGGCTTCCGTTCTTTGCAAACGAGACCGGAAACTTCAGCCGTTCGCCTTTCATTGCCGGCTGGATCGTTGCCGTGATGATCGTGCCCATCATCACCTCGGTGACTCGAGAGATTTTCAGTCAAATGGATCGCGATCTCATAAATGCCGCAAAAGCTCTCGGCGGCGGCATGGCGTCGACTCTAACCAGAGTGATCTTGCCAACCGCATCAGGCGGAATTGTTGGTGGCACCCTTCTTGGACTCGGGCGCGCGCTCGGTGAGACCGTAGCTATTTTCTTCGTTTTGAACCTGTCTTTCGACATCAACTGGTTCGACGTGAGCGAAGCTCGCGGTGGATCAATCGCGTCGATGATTTTGTCGAAACTTGGCGAAGCAACCGACTACGAAATCTCTGGCTTGATGGCAGCTGGTGTTGTCTTGTTCGTAAGCACCTTGATTATCAACTTCATCGCTGGCTACATCGTGAATAGAGCACAACCATGGCGCAAGTAACTCAGGCCCTGCCTCGGCCGAAGCAGGCACCTTGGCAGCGACGCAATCTCAAAAACATTGTTCTGATCACACTGGCGAGCGTCTTGCCATCGCTTCTGGCAATAGCAATCACAGTCGCATTCTCGATTGACGGCGCAATTGGCCTAGTCGCAGTGTTCTTGCCGATTCAGATCCTCGCTACTGTTGCTGTCGGCCAATACCTATACAAAAAGCGCGGACGCCAAGACGCCGTTCTTATGATTTTCACAATTTTCTTTTCGACTTTGGTAGTCGTTTTGCTTACCTCGGTATTGGTCAGCGTATTTCAGCGCGGCGCTGCCATGATGCGACTCAGTTTTATCTCGCAGAATGCAACCTACATTTCATCAACCACCAGTTTGGATTACGGTGGCCTCGGTCACGCGATGCTGGGTTCGCTTGCAATCGTCGGGTTCACCACATTGGTAACTGTGCCACTTGGGGTTGGTGTCGCGATCTACCTCACCGAGAGCAGATCTGGCTCGCGAGGAATTGTTCGTTCGCTAATTCAGTCGATGTCGGGTTTGCCTTCGGTGGTGTCGGGTATGTTCATCTACTCTGCTCTGATTGTTACCGGCGTTTCGCACCAGATCGGCCTAACCGGCTCATTAGCTCTAATCCCGTTGATGTTGCCTACCGTTGCCCGAGTTTGCGAAGAAGCACTGCGTCTAGTTCCTGGCGATCTTCGTTCGGCTGCACTAGGACTGGGTGCCCCAAGCTACCGCATGTTCTTGCAGGTTGTTCTGCCAGCGGCTCGAACAGGCATTATCACCGCTGTGCTTCTGGGTGTCGCCCGAGTCATTGGTGAAACTGCTCCTTTGCTTTTGACCGTGAACGCGGCTGCAAACACAAACCTAAATATTTTCGATGGACCAATTGAGACGCTTCCGACTTTCTTGTTTAGAAACCTCTCGTATGGAACAGACAACTCGATTCAACGTGCTTGGGGCGCTGCGCTTGTTGTTTTGTTCTTGGTTCTGATTATCTTTACGCTCGCCCGAACAGTCGGTGGCGACAAAAAAGTGGCTAAACCAAAGAAAAGGAAATAGCTCGTGAATCTATCCACAGCGACATCGCATCTGCGTTCAGAAGACATCAACGTCTGGTTCGGAGAACGACACGTTCTCGCCGACGTAAACCTAGATTTTCCTTCGAATCAGGTCACCGCGCTGATTGGTCCTTCTGGCTGTGGAAAATCAACTTTCTTGCGAACTCTCAACCGCATGCACGAATTGATTCCGTCAGCTGGTCTTGCTGGCTCGGTTTTGCTTGACGGGCAAGACATTTATGGTGACGGAGTCAACCCGGTAGACGTTCGAATCAAAATCGGTATGGTCTTTCAGAAGCCAAACCCCTTCCCGACTATGAGCATCAAGGAGAACATCCTTTCTGGGCTCAAGCTGTCAGGTCGAAAATTTGTGAACGGCGATGACATTGTTGAAACTTCACTTCGTCGTGCGAGCATATGGAATGAAGTAAAAGATCGTCTAGGCGAGCCTGCCATTTCGCTCTCGGGTGGCCAGCAGCAGCGCCTATGCATAGCTCGATCCCTCGCGATGGAGCCGGAAGTATTGCTGATGGACGAGCCATGTTCAGCTCTAGACCCAGGTTCTACTCGCCGCATCGAGGAAACCATCGAAGAGCTCTCAGAGGCCATGACAATTGTGATCGTTACGCACAACATGCAGCAAGCGCAGCGAGTGTCACACCAGACTGCCTTTTTCTTGGCCGAGGACGGCAACCCTGGCACCGTTGTTGAGTTCGGCTCTACCGATGACGTATTCAACCGTCCGGTCGATGCCCGCACCAATGACTATGTCAACGGACACTTCGGTTAACTAAATAAACCGAAACTTAACCCCTGGTTTACCTAATTAAGTCAAAGCGTTAACTGCACAAAGGTTCACTTCAATTGTCGAACAAAACGACTTCAACTATAAAAGGAGAAATAATGCGAATTAAGGCTACTCTTGCCACCCTCGCACTAACTGCAGCTTTTCTTGGAACCGGTGTTGCGGCTCACGCAGCCGGCCAGACAATCAGCGGTGAAGGATCATCTTTCGCAGGTGGAATCCTGACCGAGTGCATCATCGACTACAACGGTGACGACACCAACAACTCAAACGGCGACGTAGTTTCATACGTCGGCAACAGCTCAGGCACCGGCCGCGCATCATTCGCTGCTGGAACCAAGGCATTCGGTGCAGCAGACGCAGGTTATGCATCTACCGACACCAAGCCATCAGACTTGCTATACGTTCCACTCGTTGGTGGACCAATCGCAATTGCTTACAACCTTCCTGGTGTACCTTCAGGCCTAAAGTTGAACGCAGAAGTTCTTGGACAAATCTTCCGTGGCAGCATCACTTCATGGCAGAACGCTCAGATCAAGGCTCTGAACCCGAGTATCACTCTTCCAGCTCAGAACATCACCGTGAACTACCGTTCAGGTTCTTCTGGCACCACTCAGAACATGGTCAACTGGTTGATCGCTAACGGCGCATCTAACTGGACTTCATCAGGCACCTGGGCAACCGCCACTGGAATTTCAACTCCAGCAGGAAACTCAGAAGCTTCTTCGAGCACCATGGTTTCAGACATCCGCACCAAGAAGTACTCAATCGGTTACGCCGACTTGAAGGACACCAACGGTAAGGGTCTAACCATGGCTTCAATCAAGAACGCTGATGGCTTCTTTGTTCAGCCAACTTCTGCTGCTTCAGCTCAGTTCCTAGCTCAGCAGACCCCTGGAACTGACGGTCAGGTTACTTTCGGTTACACCACCAAGTTCGCAAAGAGCAAGGTCAAGTCAGTCGCGGCAATTGCTAAAACCAACTACAGCCTTTCGCTTGTAACCTATGGTCTAGCACACGCTTCAGCTGGTGCAGATAACACTGCTGTTCGCAAGTTCTTCACATACGTGTTGACCAACTGTGCACCACGTCTAGCTGGAGAGCTAAAGTATGTAGCTCTAACCGGCGGCCTAAAGACTAAGGCTCTTGCCCTAGTTGCCAAGGTTGGCTAAAGAAATTCAATAAGTCGAAGCGCGGTGCTGATTATCAGCACCGCGCTTTCGGCGTGAAACAGGAGCAAGCATGAACGTCGCAAAGAGAATCTCTTCCATCATCACTGCATCGCTGATCGTCGTTGCTCTAAGTGCTTGCACACCTCCTAAACCCCCAGAACTCTTGGCTCAAGAAGCCGAGCAAACTTTTACCTGCATAGACGGAAACGCAAAGGTCGATTTTTCGCCGAGCATCTATGGCGCCGTGACGACCTGGCAGGATTCGCTGACGGCTGCCTGCACCGGAATGACCATGACCGAACTGGCTGAAGGCGAGACCGCAGATATTTCTGTCGGTGCCGCTATCCCAGATGCTGCAAAATGCGTTCCGCTAATCAGCGCACCAATGGCTGTAGATGCTGGTGTGATCGTGGCCTACCTTGCCGACGGCACCCAAGTCGCCCTATCGGCCAAATCAATTGGATTGATTCTGTCTGGCAAAATCACGGACTGGTCAGACGTGCAGATAAAGAAGGACAACCCGCTCGTCTCGATTAATCCCTTGCCAATCGTCGTGAACACCCAAGCTGATCCGACTGCACTTTTAGCTTTGACAACTTGGTTGACAAGGCTCGACAGTGCTTTCGCTAACACGCTGATTAAGCCAACACCCGGTTTTGTTGTCGATACCACCGCGCTGGTCGATGGAAGTCTGACCGTGATGAACTTTTCTGACGCGGCTATTGCCGGTCTTACTCCTGCTTCTATTGTGGTTGGCAAAAACCCTAAGACTGACTACGTGGGGGCAACGGTTGACACGATTGACTCAGGGGCGAGCCAGTTTGTCGCTAGCCACACCACAACTGGTGTTTCAGTAAAACTAAACCCAGATAAAAAGCCGACTCCACCGCGAGGCGCAGATATTCCATTTCCTCCTTACCAGGCCGTTTATCCAATCAACGTGACTCTCTGTGGAGCTGAATCGCTCACCAACAGGGCAATTGCCAAATTCTTGTTGCGACTCGATTCGCAGGGAGCAATTTCGAACACATCGTTAGTTGGAATTCCTGAAGAGATTCGAATCGAATCAATTCTCGAGGTCTCTAAGGGTCTTCCAAAGGCATCCGCCCCAACAAACTAACTTGCCTGGCAGTGGCACAGAGGCGTTTAGGCTTGCTTCGTGAATCAAACTTCTAAACGCGGTGCCGGCACCCTTTTGATTGCGGTCTATGCGGTGTTTGCCATTTCGGCTACCGCTCGCGCAAGCTACCAGTTGGCTACCAAATTCAACGATGCACCTTTGGCCTATTCGCTTTCTGCGCTTAGCGCCTTGGTCTACATCGTGGCAACGTTCTCGCTTGCCAAGAAGTCTGCTCTGGCAGCAAAGGTTGCCAGAGTTGCAGTCACCTTCGAGCTGATCGGCGTTCTTGTCATCGGAACCTTGAGCCTGGTTTTGCCCGAATGGTTTCATCACCCGACGGTTTGGTCTTGGTATGGGTTGAGTTATGCCTGTCTGCCATTGGTTTTGCCGGTCTTCGGCCTCATGTGGCTAAACAGGCAGCGATCTGCTAATTAGAATTTCAAACATGCTGTCTTTCAATTCGCTTGATGCCTTGCCAAATGACATTGGCGACACAGCAGTAACCATCGGAAAATTCGATGCTATTCACCTCGGTCACCGGTTCTTGTTGAACGATTTGGTTGAATCTGCAGAAGAGCACGCGCTCTCGGCAGTGGTTTTGACCTTCGATCGGCACCCGCTGAACACCCTGCAACCTGGCAGCGCTCCGCAGTCAATTCTCGGCAAACACCAAAAGAGCTTTCACATTGCCGAAGCCGGGGTAGACGCGCTAGTCACTCTCGAGTTCGATGAGGCGCTCTCACACCTTTCGCCAGAAGATTTTGTGAAATCGATTTTGGTCGACAAGCTGCACGCAAAATATGTTGTCGTCGGTCAAGGCTTTCGCTTTGGCGCAAACGGCGAAGGCACCTGCGAACTCATGGCGCAACTCGCAACAGAGCACGGATTCAAATTCAAAGAGCTGCCTGCCTATGAGATCGACGGCCAGGTTGTCTCGGCAACGCTGGTTCGAGAAAAACTGGATGCCGGCGACATCGGGGGAGCCGCTCGACTTCTCGGTCGCCCACACGTGACCACCGGCAAAGTTGAACACGGGCTCAAGATCGGTCGCACCATCGGTTTTCCTACCGCGAACATCGCTCGCGACTGCGAAGGCTACCTGCCGCTCGACGGTGTTTATGCTGGCTGGATGTTTGTCGACGGCGACCGCCTGCCAACCGCAATTTCGATTGGCATCAACGAAACTTTTCAGGCGGTGCCGCGTTTGGCCGAGGCCTTCGTGCTAGACCGCACGGATCTCGACCTCTATGAAAAGGTGGTTAGCCTCGAATATGTGTCGTTTATTCGAAAGGCCGCCAAGTTCAATGGGGTAGATGACCTCGTCGAAGAGATCAATCGCGATATCGCAAAGATTCGCGTGGTCCTGGAGCTCTAAAACAAACTCAAGAACCGAGCTCGGGCTGGCATCTCAGGCCGGTTTGGTCTAGACTCGACAGGTTGCCGTGTATCGGCCGCGGATCAAGAGAGCCAAAACATCCCGTTTTCGGCGCCGCGCAGCAAGAACTGAAGGAGCAAAACTATGGCATTAGATGCAGCCGTAAAGACCGCGATTATCAACGAGTACGCAACTCACCCGGGCGACACTGGTTCTCCCGAGGTTCAGATTGCTGTTCTCAGCAAGCGCATCAAAGACCTAACCGAGCACCTCAAGGAGCACAAGCACGACCACCACAGCCGTCGTGGCCTCTTGATCTTGGTCGGTCAGCGCCGTCGCCTCCTTGGCTACCTTCAGAAGGTAGACATCGAGCGTTACCGTGGCCTAATCGAAAGACTCGGGCTTCGTCGATAATTCGACTTCGTCAAAGGCCGCTAATCGCGTAAATCTTTACAAAATCGCTCAGGGCATGCCCTGGGCGATTTTGCTTTCTCGAGACCCTAGGTAAATGTCGCCATCGCTGCTACCCTTGGTTTAGAGCGCTTAGGCAGGTTTGCTGATCTCCGGTTGAAGAGCTTGAGAACCATTTGTGAATCTCAAGATTTTTTACTGCAGATCAGTTACCGAAAATTCTTTTCGGGGCATCCCTCAAAGTGTGGGCAAGTTAATTTGCCATGGCGCTCACGCACGCAACACGTCATCCGTGATTTGTCGCGCGCACGAGGATAAAGAGGAGGACCCGAGTGGGTCACGAAATTGAAACTATGAGCGGCACTCAGTATGAGACCGCAGTTATCGACAACGGAAAGTACGGAAAGCGAACCATTCGCTTCGAGACTGGCCGTCTAGCTCAGCAGGCACAGGGTGCAGCGAGCGTTTACATCGACGAAGAGACCATGTTGTTCTCGGCTACCACTGCAAGCAAGCAGCCAAAAGACCAGTTTGACTTCTTCCCGCTAACCATCGACGTTGAAGAGCGCATGTATGCAGCCGGCAAGATTCCTGGCAGCTTCTTCCGTCGCGAAGGTCGCCCAAGCACCGAGGCAATTCTTACCTGCCGCTTGATTGACCGTCCATTGCGTCCATCATTCGTTGATGGTCTTCGCAACGAAATTCAGATCGTTGTTTCGGTTCTAGCAATCGAACCAGACGAGATGTATGACGTTGTTGCAATCAACGCAGCTTCGATGTCAACCCAGCTTGCCGGTTTGCCATTCTCTGGCCCAATCGGTGGCGTGCGTGTTGCGCTAATCGACGGTCAGTGGGTTGCCTTCCCTAAGCACTCACAGCTTGAGCGTGCAGTGTTCGACATGGTTGTTGCCGGTCGCGTAATCGTTGAGAACGGCGTCGAAGACGTTGCGATCATGATGGTTGAAGCAGAAGCTTCAGAGAACGCCTGGAACCTAATTAAGAACGAAGGCGCAACAGCTCCTTCTGAGTCTGTGGTTTCTGAGGGTCTTGAGGCTGCAAAGCCATTCATCAAGGAACTCGTTGCTGCTCAGTCACGTCTAGCTGCCAAGGCTGCAAAGCCAACCGCCGAGTACCCAGTCTTCTTGCCTTACGGCGACGAGATGTACAACGCCGTTTATGCAGCCGCTGCAGACGAGCTTTCAAAGGTTTACCAGATTGCTGAGAAGACCGCTCGCCAGGATGCTGACGATGTTCTAAAGGAAGCAACCAAGGCCAAGATGGCTGAGCAGTTCGACGAGACCCTAATGGGTCAGTTCTCGGCTGCTTACAAGTCGGTAACCAAGAAAATCGTTCGCACCCGCGTTCTAAAAGAAGGCGTTCGCATGGATGGCCGCGGCCTTCGCGACATTCGTCCGATCACCGCAGAGATTCACGTTGTTCCACGTGTTCACGGTTCTGCAATCTTCGAGCGTGGCGAGACCCAGATCATGGGTATCACCACTTTGAACATGTTGAAGATGGAGCAGCAGATTGATGCGCTAACTCCAGTAACCAGCAAGCGCTACATGCACAACTACAACTTCCCGCCTTACTCAACTGGTGAGACCGGTCGTGTTGGCACTCCAAAGCGTCGTGAAATTGGTCACGGTGCGTTGGCAGAGCGTGCGCTAGTTCCAGTTCTTCCTGCACGTGACGAGTTCCCATATGCAATTCGTCAGGTATCAGAGGCTCTTGGTTCAAACGGTTCGACTTCAATGGGTTCAGTTTGTGCGTCGACTCTTGCATTGCTAAGCGCGGGTGTGCCACTTCGTGCACCGGTAGCAGGTATCGCAATGGGTCTTATCTCAGATGAGATCAACGGCAAGACCGAGTACGCAGCTTTGACCGACATCCTTGGTGCAGAAGATGCACTAGGCGACATGGACTTCAAGGTTGCCGGAACCAGCGAGTTCATTACTGCTATTCAGCTAGACACCAAGCTCGATGGAATTCCTGCTTCGGTTCTTGCTGGTGCATTGCTTCAGGCAAAAGAGGCACGTCTGAGCATTCTTGCAATCATGGCCGAAGAAATCAGCGAGCCTGACGAGATGGCACCAACCGCACCACGCGTAATCTCGGTGAAGATTCCAGTGGACAAGATCGGTGAGGTCATTGGTCCAAAGGGCAAGATGATCAACGAGATTCAGGCAGAGACCGGTGCAGACATCTCAATCGAAGACGACGGAACCGTTTACATCGGCGCAACCGACGGACCTTCTGCAGATGCCGCCAAGTCACGCATCAACGCGATCGCGAACCCACACGTTCCTGAGATCGGCGAGCGTTTCTTGGGAACCGTCGTGAAGCTAGCCACCTTCGGTGCCTTCGTTTCACTTGTTCCAGGCAAGGATGGCCTACTGCACATCTCTGAGCTAAAGAAGATGGCTGGCAAGCGCGTTGAGAACGTCGAAGACGTTCTTGAGGTCGGCCAGAAGCTTCAGGTAGAAATCACCAAGATCGACGACCGCGGAAAGCTATCGCTAAGCCCTGTCGTTGAGGGTGACGGCTCAGCTTCGTCTGACGAAGAATAAAAACTAGGCTCGGGTCATGTCTGAAATTTATTTTCCGCTAGACCAAAACGAGCTTTCGTTCACCGCTTCGGGTGGTAGCACGGTTCACCGTTCTATCCTCCGAAGCGGTGTTCGCGTTTTAACCGAATACGTTCCTGGCGCGCAGAGCGCTAGCGTTTCGTTTTCAGTAGCAGTGGGTTCTCGCGATGAAACCATCGGCCACTATGGCAGCACGCACTTTCTCGAGCACCTGTTGTTCAAGGGAACCAAACGCCGCACTGCACTAGACATCGCTATTGCCTTCGACAGCGTTGGCGGTTCATCGAACGCATCAACCGGCAAAGAGCACACCAGCTATTACGCTCGCGTTCAAGACAAGGCGCTGCCACTTGCCGTCGACGTTATTGCCGACATGCTTACCTCTTCGCTAATCGATGCAACCGAGTTCGAAAACGAGCGCACCGTAATTCTCGAAGAGCTCGCGATGAACGACGACGATCCACAGGATGTCGCGCACGAAGCATTTTCAGAGGCCGTGCTCGGCGATCATGAACTTGGCCGCCCAATCGGTGGCAACAACGAAACCATCACAGCCGTTTCGCGCGATGCGGTTTGGCAGCACTACCAAAAGAACTATCGCCCGCAAGACCTTGTCGTTGCCGCCGCCGGGGGAGTAAACCACGGCGACTTCGTCGAACTGGTTGAGCGCGAGCTTCGCGCCGCCGGCTGGAACCTCGATCTCGATGCGTCACCGGTTGCCCGTCGCAGCAACGAAGAGTCTGCAATCAAACGCGGCAAGCCACTTCAGGTAATCAAGCGTCCAATCGCGCAGGCCAACATCCTTGTTGGAATGAAGGGCATTATCGGAAACGATTCGCGTCGCTATGCGATGGGCATTCTTAATACCGTGCTCGGTGGAGGCATGTCGAGCCGACTGTTTCAAGAGATTCGTGAAAAGCGCGGGCTGGCATACAGCGTCTATTCGTTTAACCAGGGCTACAGCGATGCCTCGACCTTCGGTCTATATGCGGGCTGCTCACCGGCCAAGGCAGAGCAGGTTACTCGTTTGATGCTCGAAGAATTCGAAAAGGTTGCCCAGAGCGGCATTACCCAGGATGAACTCGACCTCGCAATCGGAAACATCTCTGGAGGACTCGCTCTGAAGTTCGAGAGCAGTCAGGCTCGCATGAGCAGATTGATTGGCTCTGAGATGACCACGGGTGAATTCTTTGACCTAGACGAAACCATCGAACGCTTCAGCGCCGTGACTATCGAACAGGTGCAAGCTCTCGTGCAAGATCTCTTGAAGAACGAGCGCACAATCGTTGCAGTTGGCGATGTTGAAGAAAAGACCTTCGAGCCTTTTCTCTAGTCTCGACTGATTGGTAAGTTTGAACTCATGAGCATTTCAGTAGCAGTGGTTGGCGCAACCGGCCGAATGGGCAAACTCGCCCTCGAGCTAATCGATGCCGCTCAAGACCTTGAGATTTTCGCGGCCCTCGACTCAAAGAGCGATATCGCGCAGACCATCGGCGCAGATGTGGTCATCGACCTAACTCGCTTCGAAGTCAGTCAATCGGTCGTCACTCACGCAATCGCTAATAACCAAAAGCTGGTGGTTGGCACAAGCGGTTGGTCTGCAAGCCATCTGCAGCAGGTTGAAAAGCAGCTAGTCGGCAGCAATGCAGCGGTCGTTGTTGTTCCTAACTTTTCGGTTGGCTCGATGTTGGCAACCAAGTTCGCGGCAGAAGCGGCAAACTTCTTCGACTCGATCGAAATCGTTGAAGCCCACCACGCCGGCAAAATCGATTCACCTTCAGGCACCGCGGTTCGCACGGCCGAGCTAATTGCCCACGCCCGCGACGGCAAGCCGGTGTTGCTACCTGGCGTTGGTCAGCAGGCGCGTGGCGAGGTCGTTGCCGGTGTTCCGATCCATAGCCTTCGCATTAACGGCGTCTCTGCAAAACAAGATGTTCTTCTCGGCGGCGAAAGCGAATTGCTAACCATCAGCCACGAAACCACATCGGTCAAGGCTTACACCTCCGGCATTCTTGCCTCGATTCGCTTTGCGGCTGAAGCAGACGGTCTTACCGTCGGCCTGCAATCGGTTCTCGGTCTCTAGCCGAAAGCCCGCAGAAAATGACAAAAAACGCCAAGTTCGGCGCAGCTTTCATGGCATTGCTAACCCTGGTCTATACCGGGTTGCTCGCCAACACCGCAATCACCCTGCTTTTGCTCGAAGAGCCACTAGCCAAGGTCATGGGCGCGCTGATCTTTATTTTTCCCGTTCTGGCTATCTGGGTCACCATCCGTGAATTTATTTTTGGCAGCCAAATCGAGAAACTCGCTGCCAAGATCGAACGCGAGGGCAAGTGGCCACACTTCGATTTTGAGCTTCGCCCAAGCGGACGCCCAACTCGCCAATCGGCCGATCGAGTTTTCAACTCTTATGCGAAGGCGACAATCGCCGAACCCGAGAGCGTGCATGCCTGGTTCTCGCTTGGCCTTGCCTATGACGCTGCCGGTGATCGCAAACGCGCCCGTGCGGCAATGCGAAAGGCCCTGGCGCTTTTTCGCACCAAGGCCTAACGTAGGCAACTGGTTAGCTAGCCACGGATGATTCCCGCGCGGCGAAGCCCAAGGTAAATCTGGCAGCCGAGGCAATAACCGAAGTATGCCTGCAGGGTTGAGGCCGCAAAGAGTGCGGCGGCTGCAATCGCGATTCCGAACGGAACAGCAAGTGCCGCGAGCACGAAACCGATAGAGGTCACGAAAAGGCCGACCAGTTGCGCGAACCGCGGTGGGCGAGCATCCTCGAGTTCTTTTGGTGCCGATAGACGCGGGCGAACCACAGTCTTGTAGAGAATGCCAAATGGGTGCTTGGTATTGCCAAACAGCGTGCCCCAAAAGAACGAGAACCAAACAATCGAAAGAATGGCCAGCGCGGTTGGTTCAGTCGACTTGTCGAGTGCCAAGAAGAAAACGATGATGCTAAATACATTGGTGATGGCAGCGCCGAATCGTGGGCCGCGCGGGTCAATCTGTTCGATTTGCTTGCTCATTAGATTGTGAAGTGTCCTATCTCATCTTGAATGGTCTCGGCCTTAGCGGCACCGCCGATTCGCGAGGTAACGCGACCGGTGTGATCTAACACCAGGGTGGTTGGGGTTTGCAGAATGTGAAACTTCTTCGCCAAATCGAGGCGGTTCGTGATGTCGACTTCGATGTGCAGAATGTCGTCGCTGTGAGCCTCAAGGTCTCGAAACAGTCGTGCTGTCTGAACGCACTGCGAACACATTTCGCTGGAGAACTGCAAGAAAGTAACTCG
>CANGGA010000002.1 GCA_947453285.1 Microbacteriaceae bacterium
AGCGAAGCATCAAGGTTTCACCGATGACGAGGCAACACTACTCGTCAACGAAACATTCTTGGGTGCAACAGAACTGCTTGTTGCCTCTGGCAAAGACCCAGCAGAACTTAGGCGCCAGGTAACTAGCCCAAACGGAACCACCATGCAGGCAATCGCTCGCATGCAAGAAGCAAACCTCGATCAAATGTTTATCGAGGCAACCGATGCAGCACTCGCTCGCGCGCGTGAAATTGCAGCGGGCAAATAACAGATAGGCAAATTCATGTCAGACATTTTTGTTGCAATCGCAGACCCAAAGCGTCGCCAGATTCTTGAGGCACTTGCCAAGAAGGAGCAGACAGCAGCCGAGCTTGCAAAGACCATCAAAGAGACGCCTGCGGCAACCACGAAACACCTCGGCATTCTCAAAGAGGCAGGCCTAGTAAAGGCAAGCCGCGCAAAGGTGGCCGTCTATTCGAGCAACCCTCAGGGTCTAAAGCCGCTCGGCGTCTGGGTCGCGAAGTTTGCCGGTGCAGAGATAACCGCCGAACTTGAGGTTCGCGCGGGCGAATTGGCCGAAGTTGCCGGCGAATACATCAATCAGGGTTCGAGCTGGCTCGCCAAGAAGTTGAACCCAAAGTCGAAGGCGAAGAACCTCGACGAATTGTTGGCTGAACTTGGCCGCGCGGCCGCAGAAGTGAAGAAGACCGCCGAAGACGAAGTGAACGACAAAGTTCAGACCGCGGTTATCGAAGTGAAGGCGCGCATCAAGCGCAAGTAGCTAGAACTTGGCGTCGATCTCGGCGACTAATTCTTCAACGTGCTTGCGAACGGCATCACGGATGGGCCGCACCGCCTCAACGCCTTGCCCGGCAGGGTCGTCAAGCACCCAGTCGAGATAGGTTTTGCCCGGAAAGAACGGGCAGGTGTCGCCGCAACCCATGGTGATCACATAGTCGGAGTCTTTGACTGCCTCGTCGGTTAGCTTCTTCGGAAAGTTCTGGCTTATGTCGATGCCGAGCTCTGCCATTGCCTCAACTGCACTCGGGTTTACCTTTTCACCCGGATCGGTGCCAGCAGATCGAACCTCAACGCGGTCGCCGGCCAGGTGCTTCAAGAATCCAGCGGCCATTTGGGAACGACCGGCGTTGTGAACGCAAACAAAGAGAACCGATGCCTTAGTAGTCATGTCTAGATTTTGACACATCAGGGTGAATTCGAGTTAAACAAAAAGAGGGCACCCGAAGGCACCCTCTTTTCGAAGTGAATCTACTTCTCGACTACAGCCTTCTTTGCCTTGTCGGCGAAGATGATCACGAATGCTGCTGCGATTAGCATTCCGACGAGCTGAGCCAAAACGAAACCGGCTGCCTGTGCGGTGCCTTGACCAACGAAGATTAGGCCGAAAGACACTGCAGGGTTTGCCTGGGCACCGCTCGAGCTGAAGATTGAGGCAGCGAAAACCCAGCCAGCAACTGCGACTGGAATTATGTTTCCACGACCGGTTGAAGCTAAACGGCCGACCAACCAAACAAGACCGCCGGCAACAACAGTTTCGCTAACTAGCGACCCGAGGTTAGGTGCGTCGTTGGCAGTTGCGAAAGTTAACTGACCGCTCCACATCTGAGTGGCGATAAACGCACCGAATGCTGCACCAGCGAGCTGAGCAACGATGTATGAGAGCAACTCAAGAACGCCGATTTCGCGACGTGAGAAGAAGTAAACCGAAACTACTGGGTTTAGGTGACCGCCGCTGATTGGGCCGGTAACCAAAATTGCAAGCCCAAGAGTGGTGGCTAGCGAGAGAGCGCCGAATGGGCTGCTGCTGTTGTGAAAGGTTCCGACGATTGCGGTCAAGAACAAAGTGACGCCAAGAAACTCAGCAAGAACTTTTTTTACAAGTGGTGGGAGGTTCATAGTTTTCCTTCTGTTGGTGCCTTAACTCGGATGAGTGCTTCATTGCGTTTCAAAAAAGCCGGTTTGAATGGTGGATCGAACCTGGCCCAATAAACCGAACCCTGAGGCTCTAGACCGGATGATTTCACCGCCGACAACAATTCTTCACCCTTGTCGGCAAAACGGGCCTCATTCCAACCACCCGAAAACTTGAGGGCTGCGGCAAAGTGTTCGGCGACCGGCACAATCTTTAGGCGTGAGCTGACCGGCAGGGGAAGGCTTTCAAAGTCGAAGCTCTTGGGCATCACGAAACTGATTAGGTGATCGGCTTCGCCATCCGGTTGCTGAATTACGGGGGCGGTCATCGAAATCTTCTGGCTGGTTGCGTTATTGCCGCTGATGTAACTAAGCAGCGGCTGAAAACCTCGGTTGCCCGCCGGAAAAAAGTCGCCAGGCTCGCGAACCTGAACCAGAACATAGGCAGGGTAGTGCCGAAGCTCGAGGCCTTTGAAGGTCGAGAAAACTTCGTAGGGCTGCTGTTCGGTCATCGTCGCGCCATGGCTGCAATCATCTCTCGAGTGATGAGTCGATGATCTATTTCTGCAACTTGAATTGATGCATTTTGAAGTAGGGCCATTCCAATTCCAATCGTGTGAATTAAGAATGCGATTGATTCACGTTCGCCCGCACTGATTGGCAATGAGCCTAGCCCAGTTGCGACTCGTTGGTTTGTGGTTTCAAGCGCTTTGCGCATGCGAATGGCTAGAGCCGAGTAGACACGTGCGTGCAAGTGAGTTTCTACTCTGAAGTTTCGCCAAGTCATTCGCTTATCTGAAAGACCCGCCAGCACAATCGCTCCAAATTGGTCAGGGGAAAAACCGGTTTGATTGATGAAACCGAAGTTCTCGTTGGTCACCTGTGAAATTGCATACTCGAATGCGTCGAGCAGAATCTCTTCACCGTTTGAGTAACGGGGATAAATAGTTCCGGTAGACACCTGCGCATTGCGCGCGATGCGTGTCATCGAAGCAGCGGTTACTCCAGATTTTGCAATCACACGGATTACCGCGTCGAGCAGTTGCCCTTCGAGGCTTTCGTCTTGCGATTTCGGATCTCGAATTTCTGGCAGAGTTTCAAATCTTGGATCAGCAGCGACGCCACTGGGTTTGTCGCCAACCATTGCCAAAATCGGTTCGACGATTGAAGACATGATTGCCTTAGGCTCAATCGGCTGAGTCAACCAAGAGCCCAGGCGATTGGCGGTCAGCCAACTCAACTTGAGTTCTGAAAATTCAGATGAGCCTCGGTTTGAGAGCCACCAGTTCTGGGCCACGGGAGCAACAATTTCTTGAACTTCTGGAATTCGGTGCGACACTGTAAAGATTTCAAGAAGGGCACCCATGCGTGCCTTTTCCTCGGCCGAGGTGACCTCAAGGCGGTATAGCGGGTCGCTGAGTTTGCTTAGAAACTCCTGGCCATAGGCGAGCCAGCTCTCGGCCCAGAGGCCTGAAATGTCGCCAAAATACGCGTAAAACGTGGGCCTGCTCGACTTTGCCATCTCGGCGACGTGGCTAACCGAAACGCGGTCGATGCCGAGAGCAGATATTGCCCTGAGCCCGGCGTCAATGAAGACGTTGATCGCTTCGCGCTGTCGCAGGGTAGTCGTAGCCATTTGCTTTACAGTGTAAAGGCTTTGGTCCATGATTTTCCCTTCGATCTGACCCTCTCAAAAACTAATATTTATCACTGTTAGAGAAAATCGCAACCACTGGGATATTTTGTGAGCATTTTGAGCGTGTTTAAGAGACGCAGCAGCGCAGCTCGTCATCTGCTCGATACTCGTACCGGTCGACACCGCAAGCGCACAAACCCAATTTTGCCGCTCCTTATTGCGTTGAGTTTGGCGGGCGCATCAGTTGCAGCCCTTGCACTTCCGAGTAACGCATTGAACACAGATCCGAACACATGCGCTGCAGATATTTATCAGCAAACAGACATCAATGGTGGGAGTGGACGCCTTCAACCGACTCCAATCGTTGTCAACGATTTGGGTGGCTCCATCAACGGCGATGGTCAGTTACTCACTGACGACGAAACAACAAGTCGGCAGATGCCATTCTCGCTGCTCAGCTCGAATGGAAATTCCCAAATAACCATCAGCCCAAATGGTTACGTAGTGGTCGACGAAACCTACTTCAACGTTCTCGGCGCAGATCTAGATGCAAGCAACTCGCAGAATGGCGTTGAGTTTGGCGCCTGTCGCGTTTACATGATGGAGCAAGAGTTCGATGCCTACTCGGTGACCTGGAAAGACATCCCTTTCTACGACGCTCACCTTGACTCGAATGGCGATCCAATTGAATCGGTCTCGATGCAAATTTTGTTTTTAAAGACTTCTAACACTGGCGTAACCGTAATAAGAAATTACGCGTACCTAAAAAATGTTGGAGGAAAGAATTTTTATCCACTTCCGGTTTCTGGGCCCGACGTAACTTCGGACTTTATGCACGGAAGCGACCCAACTTTTGATGCGAACTACACCAAAGAACTAATGGATCCGGTTGATGCCGCGTACTGCGACAACAGTTTGGGCTATGTGCCGGATAGTTGCAACGACTCGGCATATGGTTCTGTTCCATTGACCCAGAATTGGGGATACTCGAATACATTCACCGATTCGGATAGAAACGGAAGATACTTTCACGAAGTCGCAGCAGACGCTCCGGCAACGCCTTGCGACAGCAGCGTAAACACCCCGCTGCAGGTGAGCTATTCGGCTCCAGGCGTTCAGTCTGTCGACTTTCAGGGCGTGCTAACCGAGGACTTCAACGAAATAACTGTGCCGGGTGATTACTACCTAAACACTTTTACCTCGAGCGTGAATCACCTCACTTTCACGAACACCACGCAGTATGGATCGCACAACTATGTTTGGCCTGCAGGTGTATTGGGTGGTGCCGACGCAGTCGGTAACGGAATATCTGCAGCTGACCTAACAGTTAGCGATGCTGCGAGCGGTTGCTTTAAGTACATGGGTTTCTGGTGGTCAGCCGGTAGTGCCGACAACAATGTTGAACTCTTGGATGCTCAAGGACGGGTGCTTGACTCGTTTAGCAGTGCGGACCTGTTCTCTACGATTGGTGGTTGCCCTGATCCGTCGAATGGTTATTGCGGAAATCCAAATGGAGTTAGCGACCAAAACTTCTACTACCCGAACGAGCCCTTCGCATACGTGAATATTCGCTATCCTGCCGGATTCAATTCCATAAGACTTTATGGTTCTGGTTTTGAAATGGATAACTTTTCTATTTCTACTGTTTTGCCTGGATCGATTTCGGGTGAAACGACATTGTCAGACCCGAGCCCTTCGCCATCACCTTCGGATTCATCGTCACCTTCTCCGAGCTCTAGCGAATCACCGGGGGCCAAGCCAGTTATTCAGGGTCTCGATGTAAACCAAACCAGCACCAACGTTTATGCGCGACCAGAGGCTCCCCAGAAGCAATTCTTGAACAACCCAACTTCTGGTGACGAAGGTTGGTTCATCTGCGATTCGCAGCACGTTTCTTCGGCTGACTATGACCTCTCTTCGCCGCCAAACGATTGCAATTTCACCGATGATCGAAACGCAACTTTCTCGCCGGCTGCTTCTTACGCAGGAAAATATGTTGGTTACGGTGCATATCAGGCGAATGCCTATGGGGCAACTTGGGCACTGCAGACTGCAACACAGCAGATTGGCGATATCGCGATTGTTGGCTTGGCAAACGCCAGCCTTCTTGTTGTGACAAGTTATTCCGTTTTGGGTAGTGCCTCGAATGTTTCTGCCCAGTGGTATCGCTGTGACAACCCAGCAACCAACCCAGCTGCATTGCCACAGGGATGCGTTGGCACCGGAGTCAGCGTTACCAGTTATACGCCGACCGTTGCCGACATTGGAAAGTACATGGTTTACGGAGTATCGGCGACTAGCACATTGACCAACAACCAGGCTGTGGCGGTGGCCGATGGTGGTCCGGCGGTAGGCGTCATCCAAGTTGTTACGGGCTTTATCTCGAACTTCGTAGTTTCGATTTTGAATAACCTGAGCGGTGCGCAAGCTACTGGTATCGCTCAGACAAACGGTGCTACTAGCGCGGGTGGCCAGTGGTGGATCTGCACCAGCCCAGCAGAGCATTTTGAAGCAGGTCCATTCGACGAAAGCACGAACCCAGCACTGACCGACGTTTATACCCGCATGCAACAGACCGAGGGTTGCCAATCGATCAGCGGTCAGACCGACCCAAGGTTTGTGGCGATGCAGCCGCAGTATGACGGGCAGTTCTTGACCTACGCCAGCGCCGCCACAATCAACAACGTTTTCTTGCTTCGCACTCACTCGGCCCTGGTGACTTTGCCGACCCCAACACCGACCCCGAGCGCTAGTGCTAGTTCGTCTCCGTCAAGCTCCTCATCGCCTTCTGCATCGCAATCGTCTTCTGCGAGTTCAACGCCTTCGGCCAGTGCATCGGCATCACCTAGCGCAAGCCCAAGTGTCACACCTTCGGCTTCGCCGACTCTGTCACCAAGCGCAAGCAGCTCTCCTTCTGCTTCTGCTTCGGCGGTAGTGGTCGTGCCGCCAACTAACCCGCGCGGCTCGTCAAACGGTAGCGGCGTGGTTGTGCCCAACCCGACACCAACGCCTTCGGCAACTCAGGCGCAGATCACACCTAGCGCCTTGCCTACCCAGAGCACCGCCAAGTCTTCGCCAGTGCAATTGTCAATCGACCCGCTAGCGGTCGTTGCAAAGGTGATTGCGCCAAAGGCAGACCCTGCGATTGGTGCAACCGGAAACGACAACTTAGTGCCACAAAAGTTCGTTCCGCTTGCGACGGGTGAGAGTGCGAAGCGTTTCACATCGCTTGCGGCTTGGTTCATCATCCTGTTGGCGTCTTCGATCATCGGTGCCCTCGGTCGAGAGCGCAAGAGCCTTCGACTCGGTTCGTTGGTTGAGGTGGATGCCTCAATCGAATATCGCCGTCAGCGCCGTCAAGGTTGGGGCGACCGCCTGCCGCTATTCAAGCTGAAGATGATGACCTGGCTAGACAAATTCAGCGCAGATGCAATTCGAGTTACCTATCCGAAGTCGCCAGTGCTCGCAAAGATTTTCAACGAGGGCGCATACTTGCGTGCGTTCTTCGGTTCGCTAACGGTTCTATCGTCACTGGCCACTGCCGTGCTTGGCGTTTATGCAGCGCTCACTCGCGACATGTCTTTTGTAATGCCTTCAACTTGGTTGCTTCTAGCAATCGTTGCCATCGGAGTATTTGACGCATTTGCCGGCTTGCTCGGCAGCTTTGCTCTGGTGGTGACAACTCTGCTGACTATGCAAAACGGCACGATCCAGGATTACCGAACCTTGCTCGCACTCTTTGTTCTAGGTTTTGCACCGGCGCTGAGTGCAGAAGCGTTTAGAACCGTTCGCCGTCGTTCTGAAAAATCTTCTGCCTACGTTTGGGAGCGCATCTCTGACTTTGCCATTGCTCCATTCATCGGCGGAATTTCAACCGTGGCAATGGTCAGTGTTCTTCCGGCGCTTGCGAACCTCACCTTGCCGGTAGCAAACCACGTCATCGAATTCGGTCTCGTGGCAGCACTCGGTTTGTTCTTGCGAGTTGCTCTCGAAGAATTTGCTGGTCGCGCATATCCGGCCCGCATGGATGTGTTGAACCCCGAAGACCTCAAACAACCAACTCGTTTGCGCAAGTTCACCGGCATCGTCACCAAGGCAGCAATCTACATATTCATCTCAACCGCGATCTTTGGACTCAGCTGGCAGGTCTGGGTTGCCTGCCTAATCTTTGTTATTCCGGCGCTTATGCACCTATTTGAAGACCGTCTGCCGAACTCACGATCGCTCTGGCGCTTCTTGCCGAAGGGCATCCCAGGCATGGCGCTCTCGCTCGTAATTGCGCTTTCGACCGTAACCATGGTCACCTGGCTGGTTCGCAATCCTGTGACGATGGCACGCTACGGGTTCATGCTGTTGGCAATTCCAGCTCTAGTGCTGACAACCTTGCACGTGCTTGGTCGTCACGGTCAAGAGGGTGAATTGAAACCAATTCTTCACCCAGATCGCAAGTGGCTCTACCGACTAGGCGGCATCGTCATGTATGGCGCAACAGTCTGGCTAGTAGCCAACGCCTAATTGGTCTAGAATTGAACTCTGTTTTGTTCGCTGGTTTGTCTGGCGGCCAGCCAAATCAATTGTGAGGTCTTCATGGGTTCAGTAATCAAGAAGCGTCGCAAGCGTATGTCGAAGAAGAAGCACCGCAAGTTGCTTCGTAAGACTCGCCACCAGCGTCGCAATAAGAAGTAGAAACTTTGCAGCCCCGCCGACTAAGTCGGCGGGTTTTGCATTTAAGCGGTTATTTGTTTGCGCGCAGTTCGCGCTTTTTGAAATCGAGAATCTTCCAGCCAGCAGCCTTGGCGTGAGTCTTCAAGACCTTGTCTGGGTTGATTGCAACCGGATGACCAACGTGGGTAAGCATCGGCAAGTCATTGTGAGAATCACTGTATGCATAGCTGTGCTTGAGGCTGATGTTGCGCTCTTTGGCAAGATGCTTCATCGCCTTGTACTTTGCCTTGCCGTGCAACGGTTTGCCTTCAAGTTTGCCGGTGAGAATTCCGTCTTTGCGTTCGACGATTGTGCCTAAGCCTCCGGTGAAACCAAGACGAAGTGCGATCACTACTGCAATCTCAACTGGAGCCGCGGTGATCAACCAAACTTCGCGACCATCCTTGACGTGTTGCTGAGCGATGCGAACGGTTTCTGGCCAAAGCTTCGGGCTGATGTAGTCGTCATAGACCTCGTCGGTTAGCACCGAAAGTTCTTCGACGCGGTGACCGGCAATCAGGCCAAGTGCGCGGTCTTTGATTTCGTTCATGGTCTTGGCGGTTTCGCCACGAGCAATGAAGCGGGCCTGGTGCCAGGCGAAGTTGACGAAGTCTTTGCGACTGAAGAATTTGCGCTTGAAGGCGGCTTTGCCAAACAAGAAGCTCGACGAGCCGCGAAGAATTGTGTTGTCTACGTCGAAGAACGCGGCTTCGATTTTTTCGGGTGCGACCTTCGCCTTGGCAACCTTCTTGGCTGCTGGTTTTGCGGGGGTCTTAGGCACGGCTCAAGTTTAGTTGCGCTCGGCTTGGCTTAGTCTTGACTTATGTCATACGACATCTCTCTTACGCTAATTGGCAAGCCAGGCTGCCACCTCTGCGATGACGCACGCTTGGTGGTCAACACGGTGTCGAGTCAGTTTCGCGCTCTGCACGCCGGCATAGCCGCCTCGGTTCAGGTTCACATTGCCGAGCAAAACATCTTGGATGATGCCGAGCTGGCCGCTCGTTACTCAGAAGAGATTCCGGTGCTGTTGATCAACGGCAAGGTTCACAATTACTGGAAGATTGACCCGGTGCGGCTCATGGCTGCGCTAGAAGAGGCGGTGCGCTGATGTTGGCAGCTGTGAAGTGGATCTTGAAGCGGTTCTGGTTTCCAATTCTGGTATTCGTGCTTGGTCGCCTAGGGCGAAAGCACGAGTGGGCAGCTAAGGCTCACACCACCGCAAAGCGCTTCAAATAAGAAAACCCTCGGCACCCGCACTTGGTTCGCGAATGCCGAGGGAGTTTCTCGAGCTGTTACTTGTCTAGGTAGATCGTGATCGTTGAATCAGTACTTATCGATTGACCGGCAGCCGGCTCAGTGCGGCTCACAACCCCGGTTAGCTCGGTCGCGTTATTTTCGTAGACGATGTCTACGTTGTTCAGGCCAATCAGGCCCAATGCCTGCTGAACTTCAAAGAGATTCATACCCGCGAGTTCTGGAACTGTGACTGCAGAATTCGGAGTGGAGAGGAGAGTATTTCCGCTCGAATCTTTGAAAGTTAAGCCTGTCACTAGATTGCCCTTTGCATCGAATGCTTGAATTTCACCGATTGGGCTGCCATTCAAATTCAATCCGTTGTTCGACAGGGCCCGACCATAGTCGAGCTCAGAGCTGATGGCGTTAATGTTGCGCAACACGGAGTCTTGAGCAGGAATCACAAGAATCATTGCGAGCAGGTTGAGCGGCAACAATAAGGCAGCAAAGAATCGAGAGGTAAACCACTTCTTGCGACCCCATTGAACACTCAAGAACACAGAGGTCACCAGAACGATTGCACTTGTGGTTGAGCCTAGAAGGCTACCAAATATCACCCAGGCAATAACGGCGCGAATAACCCACCAAAGTGGGCGAACCGAGATTCCAAATTCTAGGATGGCTCGAGTAATCGCATATTTGCGAAACCAAGACTCGATGCTTGCGACGAATGATTTTGAAGAGAACGCTCGGGTGCGTGCTGGCTTTTGCGATACTCCGGCAGCCTCGCGCAACTCCGCGGCATATTCGATTGGTGATCCGAGGTGAAAATCTTCACCTTCGTCATCGCGGCGTTCTTGAAGAGATGCCTCGAGGTCACCGGTTAGTTCTTCGACGACCGACTTTGGCAGATCGCGAAGTTCGATGCGAACCGAAGCTGCGAACTCTTCGATGGTTGAGTCATTTAGGGTTTGCATTATTTGCCGCCTTTTGCTCGTTTAGTTGGTTTTGGTGAATCGAGAAGGGCCGACATCTTTGAACTGAATGTCGCCCAGGTAGCTCGCTGTTCGGCGAGCATTTGCTTGCCGGTTTGATTGATGCCGTAATACTTGCGATGTGGGCCGTCTTCTGAGGCCACCACATAGCTGGTAAGCGCACCAGCTGTGAACAGGCGGCGCAAAGTGCCATAGATAGAGGCATCGCCAATGTCGTCTAGCCCTGCCGCCTTGAGCCTGCGCACGATGTCGTAGCCGTAGCCATCTTCGTGTTCAATCACGGCAAGCACTGCCACATCTAGCACGCCCTTGAGTAACTGGGTTGAATCCATGTTGCTCCTTTCGATGTGTTAACTATTACACATTACAGAGTAGTTCGCAATAGATAACTTAGGTGAGTTTTGCTCTGGTGAATGTCGCTGGCTGTCTATACAATTTGTCTATACGCAGAGCAATAGGAGGCCAAGATGAAGACGGTTCTTGAAGCAAAGGTTTTTAAGAATGGTGGAAGCAGCGCGATTCGCCTACCGGCATCGCTAAACATCACGAGTGGAGTCGTCTATCTAGAAGTAGATGATGAGACAGGTGACATTGAGATCAAGCGACAAAACCCAAACCCATTTCAAGAGCTATTCGCTCTGCACGATAAGTACGGGCCAATCTCTGATGATGAGTGGCCAGATTTTGAACGCAGTCATGAACCTGCTCCAATTCGCAGCCGCAAGAAGCAGAAAGTGGCTGCATAGTGAAGTATTTGATTGATACCGACATCGCCAGCAATTTCGCAAAAAATACCTCATCTTCACTGAAACTGAAAATGCTCGAAAACTTGAACGACTGGGCTATTTCGTCGGTCACCTATCACGAGCTTTGGCGTGGTCTCATGCAGACCGATAGTGACAAAGTTGAGGCGATTGTGACTAGTTTTCTTTCGAATGTTCGTGTGATTGATTTTGACGAAGGCGACGCACGTGAGTCAGGGCGCATTCATGCCGAACTAATCAAAACTGGAAAGCAAATTGGCGATGCAGACACTCTTATCGCGGGTCAGGCTATTGCGAATCACCTAATTGTTGTAACCAACAACACTAAACACTTCTTGCGAGTCAAGGGATTACAGGTCGAGAACTGGATGAAATAGAAAATCCCCCGGAGAGCATCCGGGGGATTTCTTTTTTGAGACTAAGGCTCCAGACGGTTTGGTCCGCGGAACAAGTAGCCGACCTCGCGAATATTTGGCTGGTGCAACAGCAACATGATGACGCGAAGCAGACCCATGCCGAAGCCACCGTGTGCAGGGGCGCCGTATTTGAAGAAGTCGAGGTAAGTCTGCAAACCCTCTGGCTCAAGACCCTTTGACTTCACCTGCTCGATAAGAACGTCGAGGCGATGCTCGCGCTGAGCACCGGTGGTGATCTCGGTGCCGCGCCAAATCAGGTCATAGCTGTTGGTCAGCGCCGGGTTGTCAGCGTGACGCATGTGATAGAACGGGCGAACAGTCGCAGGGTAGTCGGTTAAGAAAACGAACTCGTGGCCGTGCTTCTCGAAGACGTGAGCAGCAATCTGGCGCTCACCCTCCGGATCCATGTCGCCACCGCGAGCAATCTCGTGGCCGCGCTCTTTCACAATCTCAACGGCTTCAGCCAAAGGAATGCGAGGGAACGGAACGGTTGGCACAACAACGTCGATGTCGAACAATCGCTTGATCTCTTCGCCGTGCTTTTCTTTCACAGCGCTGATGGCGCGAACCATGAGCTGCTCTTGAATAGCCATGACGTCTTCGTGCGAGTCGATCCATGAAACTTCGATGTCAACAGAGATGAACTCGGTTGCGTGACGAGAGGTGAAAGATGGGTCAGCGCGGAACACTGGGCCAATCTCAAAGATGCGACCGAAGCCGGCCATCATCGCCATCTGCTTATAGAACTGTGGGCTCTGTGCCAAGTAGGCGTGAGTCTCAAAATATTCGAGCTTGAACAATTCGGCGTTCGACTCAGAAGCAGAAGCCATCAACTTAGGTGAGTGAATCTCAACGAAGTTGTTTTCGCTCCAGTATTCGCGCCATGCGTGCTCGATGGTGGTCTGAATCTTGAAGACCAGGTTCATCTCTGCGCGGCGAAGATCCAAGAAGCGCCAGTCAAGACGCTTGTCAATCGAGGTGTCTTCGGCAATTGGGCTGATTGGGTCGGCAAGGGTGACAATCTCGATGTCATCGAGCTGAATCTCAAGACCGCCGAGCTTCACGCGCTCGTCGTGAACCAAACGACCGTGAACCCAGATAAATGAACCGGCGGTCAGGGTCGAAATCTTGGCGGCAAGTGCGTCGTTTTCGTCTGGCTGCTCGTCGACAACCGGGCGAGGGTAAGTCACCTGAACGTCACCAGACTCGTCGCGAAGAATCACAAACTGGATGCGCTTTTGATCGCGAAGCTTTTCGACCCAGCCACCGAGAACTACTGGCCCATCCTGGCGCGCGGCCAGGTCTTTAACGAGAGTGCGCTCGCGCATTTGATCCTTGCTTTCTTGCTGCATGTTGCCTGAATAGGCGTCTAGCCCCAAGTTTACCCGCGGGTAGACTTGGCACATGCCCGCCGATCGCCTTCACTTGGTTCGCCACGGTGAGGTTCACAACCCAGGTGGCGTGCTTTATGGTCAACTTCCGCATTTTCACCTGAGTGAACGCGGAATCGAGATGGCCAAGACCGCAGCCGAGGCCATCAAGGGCTTTGACCGCCCGGTTGCCAAGCTGATTTCGTCGCCTTTGTTGCGCACCCAGCAGTCATCCGAGCCAATTGCCGAGAACCACGGCCTCGACGTCATCACCGATCAGCGCCTAATCGAGCCATACAACGTCTTTGAGGGCCGCAAGTTGAGCGCCAGACACATTGCGGTTCGCCCACACCTCTATCTGCATCTTCGCAACCCAAACACCCCGTCTTGGGGCGAGAGCTACGAGTCAATCGTCGCTCGAATGATGGCAGCCATGGATGACCTAGCGGCCGAGGTTGACTCTGGCGACGTGGTGATGGTGACTCACCAGTTGCCAATCTGGATGGTTCACCAGGCGGTGGCCGGGGCCAAGCTCGCGCACAACCCGAAGAACCGTCGTTGCGGACTATCTTCGATCACCAGCTTCGAAAAGCGTGATGGCGTTTGGGTTGAGGTTGGCTACTTCGACCCGGCAGCTAGCGCCGGCGCAAAAGACAAGGGAGCGGTCTAGTGATGATCGGTCTTCGAAAGTTTGCAGCCGCCGCGCTCGCGGTCTCGGCAGTTTTTAGTTTGAGCGCTTGCGCCAACGACCCACTCGCAAATCAGTTCAAGGCTGGCGACAACAAAAACTACATCGCGGGCGATGGCAGCGTTGCAGAATTCGCAGAAGCAAACCGCGGTGAGCCGATTGTTTGGTCTGGTGCAACCGAGAGCGGCGCCGTGCTTAGGAATTCGCAGCTGACAGGTGTCGTTGTCGTCATGAACTTTTGGTATGCCGGCTGTGCGCCTTGTCGCGCTGAGGCAAAAGATTTAGTTGCGATGAACCGAATGTTTCTCGGCAAAAATGTTCAGTTCGTCGGAGTGAATGTGCGCGACACCGCACCAACCGCTCTCGCGTTCGATCGCACCTTCGACATCACCTGGCCGTCAATCATCGATGCGCAGAGCGGTTCGGTATTGCTCGCTTTCACAGGCATCGTCACACCGCAAGCGGTGCCAACGACAATCGTGATTGACAAGAAGGGTCGCGTGGCCGCCCGCATTCTCGGCCGTTTCGAAAACTCAACTTTGAAAGCAATGATTCAGCGAGTGGTTGACGAAAAGTGAATTTAGCTCAGCAAATTCTCGGCGGGTCGATGTTCATCGCGATTCCGATTTCGATACTTGCTGGTTTGGTTTCATTCTTGAGTCCGTGCGTTTTGCCGCTGGTTCCCGGATACCTCGGTTTCGTCTCTGGCAACGCCGCACCCAAGTCGCGCATCGTGCTCGGCACAATTTTGTTCGTGCTTGGTTTCACTTCGGTATTTGTTTCGCTGGGCACCGTGTTCGGCGTTTTCGGTGCCCGCCTGCACGCATACAGTTTTGTAATTCAGCCGATTCTTGGAGCAATCGTCATCGCGCTTGGCCTTGTTATGGTCGGGCAATTCGGCTTCATGCAACGAACCATCAAGCCAAACTGGCGACCACGCATGGGGCTGGTTGGCGCGCCACTGCTGGGTATCGTCTTTGGACTCGGCTGGACGCCGTGCATCGGCCCAACCCTGGCTTCGGTGCTCGCGCTAAGCCTCGACTCGAGTCAGGCGGTTCGCGGCTTGGTCTTGACCATCGCCTATTCGTTCGGCCTCGGGCTGCCATTCGTGGCAATCGCCGCCGGATTCTCGTGGGCCACTCGATCTGTCGGTTTCGTGCGCAAGCACATCCGTGGCTTTAACATCGCCGGTGGTGCACTGTTGATTGTTCTCGGTCTGCTCTTGGTCACCGGTGTTTGGAACACGGTCATCGAATATTTTCAGGTGGTGAACAGTGGCTTCTTCCCAGCAATTTGAATCACCTGAGATCGGCCTGAAGGGTTGGGCGCGCTGGTTCTGGCGTCAACTGACTTCAATGCGCACCGCACTTTTGCTTTTGTTGCTCTTGGCGGCTGCCGCGATTCCCGGATCGGTTTATCCGCAGCGAAGCGCAGACCCAAATGGAGTCACAGCTTTCTTCGACGCCGAACCGCAACTTGCGGCTGTGCTTGACAAATTTCAAATCTTTGATGTTTACACTTCGAACTGGTTCAGCGCGATTTATATTTTGCTTTTCATCAGCCTGATTGGCTGCGTGGTTCCTCGCACTCGTGTGCACTTCGATAACTTGCGAGCCGCGCCACCTTCTGCTCCGAGAAACTTTGCGCGTATGCCCTCAAACAAGACCGTCAAATCGAAAAAGGCAAACGTGGTTGCCTTGGCCGAACAAATTTTGCGCAAGCAGGGCTACCGTGTCGTCGCAACCAAAACCACGGTTGCTGCTGAGCGCGGATATCTTCGCGAAACCGGAAACCTGATTTTTCACTTTTCGCTAATCGGTGTGTTGATTGCAGTTGGAATCGGCGGCGGACTCAGTTACAGCGGTCAGCGCGTTTTGATTGAAGGCGAAACCTTCGTGAACAACCTCGCCGGCTATGACTCGCTTTCGCCAGGCACGTTCTTCAACGAGAACCGCCTCACACCTTTCAGTGTGAAGCTCGACAAGTTCAACGTGATCTTCGACATCAAGAACCAGACCAACATCGGCACACCGCTCGACTTCAAGGCGCAGGTGACCAGCAAGATTGGCGCAAACGGCAAGGCGACCTCGGGGGTCATCCGTGTGAATGAGCCGCTAGAACTGCCAAACGCCAACCTTTACCTGACCGGCAACGGCTATGCCCCGGTGGTCACCGTGCGCGACGCCAACGGCAACATCTCGTTCTCTGGCCCAACCGCCTTCTTGCCGCAAGACAAGAACTACACCTCGCTTGGCGTCTATAAGTTGCCAGACGCAAAGCCTCAGCAGTTCGGCATGATCTCGTTCTTCTACCCGACCGTCGACAAGCTGACCACGGGCGCTAAGACCTCGATTTTTCCTGACCCGATCAACCCGCTTCTCACCATGAACGTCTATGTTGGCGATCTCGGTCTCGATGGCGGGGTGCCAAAGAACGTCTATTCGCTAGACATCGCGAAGATGAAGCAGGTCGCCGGTGGCAAGAGCGGGGTCAAGGGCCTCGAGCTCACCAAGGGGCAGACCGTGGCGCTGCCAAACGGCATGGGCACGGTGACCTTCGATAGCCTCAAACGATTCATCTCGCTCGACATTAGTTACAACCCCGGCGAGGGATGGATTTTGCTCTTCGCATTGTTAGCACTTGGTGGATTGATTCTTTCGTTGCTTGTGCCGCGCAGACGCGTTTGGGTTCGCAAGACCACGGATGGCTTCGAGCTGGCGGCGCTGGCTCGTGGAGACGATCCAACGCTTGAAAAGATAATCGCCGAATTGGCAGACGAGATTAAGAAGGCAAAACTTGACTAACGTGGTGCTCAACGAGGGGCTGTCGCAATATTCGCGACTCTTTATATATCTTGCGATGGCGATCTATACATTCTCGTTCTTGGCATATGCGCTAAACCTCTCGCGTCAGGCGAGCGAAGACAAGTCGGTTCGCGCCGTTGCTTCTAGGACCGAACGCGTTGCATTGGTCTTGTTGATTGTCTCCGCAGCTATTCATGGTGCTGGTGTGGTCATGCGTGCCATCTCGGTTTCGCGCGTGCCATGGGGCAACATGTATGAGTTCTCGATCACCGGAAGCTTTGTGATTGTTGCAATCTTCATCGCGGCGCAGTTCTTTGTTCGCGACATCAAGTTCATCGCGATTTTAGTAAGCGGCTTTGCGTTGCTTGTGCTCGGTGCTGCAACAACCATTTTTTACGTCGAAGTTAAATCGCTAATGCCGGCTTTGCAGAACTATTGGCTTTACATTCACGTGAGCGTTGCAGTGCTTGCAACAGCGTTCTTCAATATCGCGGCAGCACTATCGGTTGCCTTCTTGTTTAAGAGCTCGGCATTCATCACCAAGCGCAAGAACGCAATCGCTAAGCCGCTTGGGCGCGTGCTCGCTGTGTTTCCTGCCGAGAACAAACTAGAGAAGTTGGCATACAGGTTCAACATCATCGGGTTCATTCTTTGGACCTTCACCCTAATTGCCGGTGCAATCTGGGCCGAGCGTGCCTGGCACCGCTACTGGGGCTGGGACACCAAAGAGGTTTGGACCTTCATCATCTGGACCTTGTATGCCGGCTACCTGCACGCCAATGCCACTCGCGGCTGGTCTGGAAAGCGTTCGGCCTGGCTGTCGCTAATTGGCTTTGCCGCTGTGATTTTCAACTTCACAATCGTGAACCTCTTCTTCAAGGGTCTTCACGTTTATAGCGGCCTGAAATAAAACTAGATCAGGTTGTAGCAGCGCTCTAGTCGCGCGAGCCACCATTCGGTTCGTTCGCTTTCGGCTGCGAGTTTTGCGAGTTTAGTTTCGCTCGGCACGGCTCGCTTAACTTCTAGCTGTGAATCACGAGCGATGAATGGTTCTTCGCAAACGTCGTCGGCGAGCAAGGCAACTGTGCCAAGACCGGCGTCGAAACTCTCGACTTCTAATGCCGCGGCAAGGTGCAAGCCCATCGAGATTCCCACGGATGTCTCGAGCGCACTCGAAACAGTAACCGGCAGTTTTGCTTCGCGCGTGATGTCGAGTGCCGACTTTATGCCACCGAGCGGTTGTGCCTTGATTACGAGCACGTCGGCTGCGTTTGCGTGAGCCACGGCAAGTGGATCGCTAACCTTGCGAACAGATTCGTCTGCCGCGACCTTTACTCCGATGCGTGCAAGTTGTAGTCGCACTTCGGCAAGCTCGGCAATGGTCTTTACCGGCTGTTCAAAATATTGAAGATCGATTGATTCAATCGATAGTTCTTTGGCGAGCTCGATCGCATTTTCGATTTCGAAGCCGCCGTTGGCATCGAGGCGAATAGCGACGCCTCGATAAAGTTCGTGCACTTTGCGAATTCTTGCGAGGTCGTCTTCGAGACTCTGACCAGGTTCGGCCACCTTGATTTTTACGGTGCGAAATTTTCCAAAGGCGGCCAACTGCTCTTCAACGCTTTCTGCAGGCACTGCCGCAAGAGTGGCGTTGATAAAGATGCTTTGGCTATTGAGAGCCGGGGTAGCCGACCAACCAAATTCGAGCGCTGCGCGCAGCCAGACGGCCGCCTCGTCGTCTTGATATTCGAGAAACGGCGACCACTCGGTCCATCCGTGGCTGCCTTCGAAAAGCACCACCTCGCGGTGGGTTACGCCTCGAAACTTAACCCGCATGGGAACCGAGAGCACGCGTGCAGAGCCCAGCAGGTCGCTAATCGCGGGTTTCGGGGCCAAGGTCACGTTGTTAGTCTAGATTCATGTCTAATCAGGTATCCGAGTTGTTCGACGCCGCCATTTGGCGCGAGGTAGCTGGTTTTGAGGCGCTCACAGACATTACATACCACCGCCACGTCTCGCTTGGCATGGTTCGCATTGCGTTTAATCGACCAGAGGTGCGCAACGCATTTCGCCCAAAGACCGTAGACGAATTGGCTGCTGCTCTCGAGCATGCGCGCGTTGACTCAAAGGTTGGAGTCGTGCTCTTGACCGGCAACGGCCCTTCACCCAAGGATGGCGGCTGGGCTTTCTCGAGTGGCGGCGATCAGCGCGTGCGGGGCAAAGACGGCTATAAATATGCCGATGGCGAAGACGCATCTTCTATCGATGCCGGTCGCAGCGGTCGTTTGCACATTCTTGAAGTTCAGCGTTTGATTCGTTTCATGCCGAAGATCGTTATTGCGCTTGTCCCGGGCTGGGCTGCCGGTGGCGGTCACTCACTCAACGTGATTGCCGACCTATCTATTGCGTCGCGTGAGCACGCGCGGTTCAAGCAGACCGATGCAGACGTTGCTTCTTTCGACGCGGGCTATGGCAGTGCATACCTCGCTCGTCAGGTTGGCCAAAAGTTTGCTCGTGAGATTTTCTTTTTGGGCCAGGAATATTCGGCTCAGCGCGCCTATGAAATGGGCGTGATCAACGCGGTTGTCGATCATGCAGATCTTGAAAAGACCGGTGTCGAGTGGGGAGCCGAAATTCTTCGCAAGTCTCCGCAGGCTGTTCGCATGTTGAAGTTTGCCTTCAACACTGTAGACGATGGTTTAGTTGGCCAGCAGATTTTTGCCGGTGAGGCAACTCGCCTTGCCTACGGCACGGCTGAGGCTGCAGAGGGTCGCGACGCTTTCTTAGAGAAGCGCGAACCCGACTGGTCACCGTTTCCTTGGCACTACTAGGCGGCAACTAACCGCATGACCAAACCGCTCAAGCTGATTGCAGCAAACGACACCTTTGGTGCGCTGCTTGCGGTAACCGAGGCGCTTGCCGGCAAGCACGCCCTGTTTGTCACAGCCCCAGAGACCAATGGGCTGATGCCTGAAACCCACCAATTGCCAGACAGCGTCGATGACGCGATTGCCTTCGTGGTCGAGAGCAGTGGTTCTACCGGCACCCCAAAGCGCATCGAGCTCAGTGCCGCAGCTGCCCTGGCCAGCTCACATGCAAGCGCAAAGAGACTTGGTGGCAGCGGTCAGTGGTTGCTCGCCTTGCCAATCAACTACATCGCTGGGCTAAATGTTTTGGTTCGCTCAGCCGTTGCAGAGACTCATCCGGTGATGATGAACACCGCAGTGAGTTTCACGGCTGAGGCATTTGTGCGTAATGCCTCGATGATGAACGGTGAGAAAAAGTTCACGGCACTGGTGCCAACTCAACTCTCTCGTCTGGCGATTGCCGCCGAGCACGACGAAACCGTTTTGCGCGCCATGAAGTCTTTTGATGCAATTTTGGTCGGCGGGCAATCGACCGCGCCGCAACTCATCGATTCGCTTCGCCAACTTGGCGTGAGAGTTGTCGAAACATATGGCTCGGCTGAAACATTTGGTGGAGTCGTTTATGAC
>CANGGA010000003.1 GCA_947453285.1 Microbacteriaceae bacterium
GCAATTCGTGACTTGCGTCTGCGACAAATCTGCGCATCTGATCAAGTGTTTTGGTTCGCGAAGACATGGCGTCATCGATGCTGTCGAGCATTGTGTTTAGAGAATTATTAAGTCGGCCAATTTCGGTCGTTTGGTCGTGTTCGATGAGTCGCTGACTGGTATCGCCGGCTGCAACCATGGCTGCGGTTCGCTCAACTTCGCGAAGCGGGCGAAGCGCTGAAGTAATCGTGAGCCAGATGGCCACGCCGCTCAGCAAAAGCAAAAGCACTCCAAAGCCGGTGCCAATCGCGCCGTATTGGGCGATCAAACCCAAATTCGCGGTCTCTGGAAGGGCCACAACTATTGAGCCACTCAAGTCGGTTAGCGGAATCGCCGCCATGCGCCAGGTGCCGAGCGTCTTGTTGCTTGCTTTGCTGGTGACCTGAACCTCGAACGGGGCGCCGTTCGTGCTCAGCACACTGCCAAGCGAAAAGCCGGTCAGATTTGGCACGTCGTTCTTGCCGCTTGCCGAAGACACCAGACCGATCAGCAGGTTGCCGGTGGTGTCTAGGTAGGCAATGTAATAGTCGCTCGGAAGCCTTGGCAGAGTCACCTGGTGCGAAGCCAACCGCGCCTCGAGCAGGCTTGGATCTTCGTGCGCGAGTGTGGCAGCTGTGCTCGTGAGCAAGGTGTCTGTGTTCTGCTGAAGGTAGGTGCGCAGAAGCGACATCGTGCCAAAGCTAGAGACCGCAAGAAGAATTCCGATTAGCGCAACCGACATGGTGGTCAGCTTTATGCGCAACGAAATTCGTTCGTTGAGAGTCGCTAGCTTTTCTTTCACAACTGAAACTTACTTCTTGGCGGCAGGTGCTACATACATGTAGCCAACGCCACGCTTGGTGCGAATGATTGGTTCGCTGGTTAGCGGGTCGAGTTTCTTGCGGAGGTATGAAACATAAGACTCAACGATTCCCATTTCGCCGTTGAAGTCGTAGTGCCATACGTGATCAATGATCTGCTCTTTTGAAAGAACGCGATTTGGGTTCGACATCAAAAAGCGCAAGAGCTTGTATTCGGTTGGGCTGAATTCGACAACGTGGCCGTTTACGAAAACGTCGTGGGCATCCTCGTCGATTTTGATTTCGCCGACCTCGATGACCGAAGATTCGGTTTCTTTTGATTTGGTGCGGCGCAAGATTGCGTGAATTCGAGCAACGACTTCGTCGAGGCCAAATGGTTTGGTTACGTAGTCATCGCCACCGACGGTGAGCCCGGTTACTCGGTCGGCTTCTTCGTCGCGTGCCGACAGAAAAAGCACAGGCACCTCGATGCCCTTTGCGCGAATCGCCTTGGTGACGCTGAAGCCATTCATGTCTGGCAACATCACGTCGAGAAGAATTATGTCGGGGGTAGATTTTTCGGCGGCTAAAACCGCGTCGTTGCCATTGCTGACTGCGGCAACGCTGAAGCCAGCGAAACGAAGCTGGCGGCTGAGTAGATCACGGATGCTTGGCTCGTCATCGACGACCAATACCTTTATGTTTTCCATGCTCTAAGTGTCAGCAGATTGGCTGTGAGAAGTCTGGGAACAAACTGCGTGTCAGTTGAGTTTTCTCACAGGTCGAAAGCGTCGAGAATTTCGTAGCTGTAGCCCTGCTCGGCCAGAAATCGTTGACGGTTCTGGGCGAAGTCTTGGTCGACGGTATCGCGCGAAATCAAGGTGTAGAAGCTGGCAGTGCGGCCATCGGCCTTTGGGCGAAGCAGGCGGCCGAGGCGCTGGGCCTCTTCTTGGCGGCTTCCGTATGAGCCCGAGATCTGAATGGCGACCGAGGCCTCAGGCAGGTCAACCGAGAAGTTAGCGACCTTCGAAACCACCAGGGTGGTCAACTGCCCGGTTCTGAAGAGCTCGAATAGTCGCTCTCGTTCATCGACCGGAGTCTCGCCGGTAATCATCGGCACATCGAGCGCCTCGGCGATGGTGTGAATTTGGTCTAGGTATTGCCCGATGACCAAGGTCGGTTCGCCTTCGTGCTTCTTGAGCAATTTCTTGATGACGTCGATCTTTACCGGGGAGGTCGCAGCAATTCGGTAGCGATCTTCTTGGTTTGCCATCGCATAGTTGAGTCGTTCTTCTTCGGGCAGGTCGATGCGAATTTCGAAGCAGGCCGCCGGAGCTATATAACCCTGGGCTTCGATTTCTTTCCAAGGTGCATCGAAGCGCTTTGGCCCGATTAGCGAAAAGACATCGCCCTCTTTGCCATCTTCACGCACGAGGGTCGCGGTCAAGCCTAGACGACGACGAGCTTGCAGATCTGCTGTCATCTTGAAAATCGGCGCAGGCAGCAAATGCACTTCGTCATACACGATTAGTCCCCAGTCTTTTGCGTTTAGCAACGATAGGTGAGCGTATTCGCTCTTTCGTTTGGTAGTAAGAATTTGGTATGTCGCGATGGTCACCGGTTTGACCTCTTTGATTGAACCGCTGTATTCACCGATTTCATCTTCGGTCAGAGTGGTGCGCTTCAAGAGTTCTGCTTTCCACTGACGTGCGCTAACGGTGTTAGTTACCAAGATCAGCGTGTTGGTCTTCGCAACCGACATGGCGGCAGCGCCAACGATGGTCTTACCGGCTCCACAAGGAAGCACGACGACACCAGAGCCACCCTGCCAAAACTTGTCGACGGCATGAGACTGATAATCACGGATGTGCCACGTGCCATCGGTAAGTGCGATTTCGTGAGGTGTGCCCGGGGTGTAGCCGGCGAGGTCTTCGGCAGGCCATCCGAGTTTTAGCAGTTCTTGTTTAACCTGACCTCGGGCCCATGGCTGAATCTTGAATGCGTTTTGGCTGATTCGACCGTCGAGCAATTCGGCAATCTTGCGGTGCTTTGTGGCCTCGCTGAGAATGGCAGGCTCTTGCGAAACCAGCTCGAGTTCACCGGCGGCATCGCGCTGAATCACAAGCCGGCCATAGCGGCGCATGGTCTCGGTGATGTCTGTGCGAACCGAACTCGGCACGGCGAACTTGGCATATTTGTCGAGAACATCGAGCACGAAATCGCTGTCGTGCCCGGCCGCACGGGCGTTCCAGAGGCCAAGGCGGGTGATTCGGTAGGTGTGAATGTGCTCTGGTGCACGCTCGAGCTCGGCGAAAATTGCAAGCTCGTGGCGGGCGTCACTGGCCTGAGGGTGGTCGACCTCGAGCAGAGCAGTCTTGTCGCTCTGAACGATTAGTGGTCCGACGGTCATCCTTATAGCCTATTGAATCGCGATGCTAACTACCGAGCTCAACGGAAGGGTGCGCTCGATGTCGGCCTTTCGATCTTTTGCGCGCAGGCGGCCGTTGGCGACTCCAACCGGTTCGACCAGATATTCGACTTGATCGCCGGCTGCGGTTTTGAGCGTAATCAAAATCTTGGCCTTGTTCTTGATTGCCAACTGAATTTGCCTTAGCAAGTCATTGTCGTCTGGGTCGCTCGTGCCCTTTGTGTCGTTGGCTCGCATTCTTTCGATATCTTCGAGAACGCTCTTCTTCTGCTCTGAGCCCGCGCTTCTGGCGGTGAGCTTCTGAGGAGACAAGACGGTGCCCTTTTCGTCGATGCGCACGGCAACAAAGTTCGCTTCGCGCAATGCAAAATAAACCAACTCGGCTTCGAAGCGAGAGTGCAGGTTTCCGCTCTCATCGAAGTGCAGGGCAAAGGGTTTTAGTCGCGAGTCGTTGTGAATCTCGGCAAGCAAAATCGAATCGTTCGATTCGATTTGCGAATGCGCACCCGACTTGGTTGGCTTCACTCGCAATCTTGCGAAACGTGTCTCGGCCTCGCGCAGCAAGTAGTCGACCGGTTGAGGCAGTGCCTTGGCAGAGAGCCGCTCTAGCAACTCGCGAATTTCACCGATTGCCATTCCGGTTTCGAGTCCGTGGCTAACCGATAACGCCGAGAGGCGGTAGCTGCTTGCCATTCCGATTTTCTCGGTGTCAACGAACCTGCGAAGGCGAATCTCAAGGTCGGTTGGCAGCGGGCTTGGTGCAATTAGTGTCAGGTCGGCCTGAACGATGATGCGTTCATCGGGCTTCGGCAATCCTGCAACGGCAAGCTTGCTTGCCTTCTCTGGCCTGCCGCCTGCCATTGCCGGCAGCCAACTTGTTGCCCGGCCGCGGGTTACCAAACCGATAGTGGCCGCTAGCTCGGCGACCTTGTTGATTCTGGCGCCAACCGCGGCATCGGCAAACGGAAAGAGCTGTTCGAGTTGGTAAGCAAAGTCACCGCCGGCGCTTAGCGAAAGCAGTTCGTCGGCAGAGTCTTCGCCGAGCAGGGTTAGCCAGGTGGCCGCAAGATGTTGCCAGCGCTGAGCGTCTGTCCAGGTGATCCAACGCTCGGTTACCGGGCCGAGTTGCCAGCGCCCGTTTTCGACAACTGCCAAATCTGCAAGCTGCGCCAACTCGAAGGCCTGCTTCGCATATTCGTTTGGCTTGCTCAAATGATTGGCAAGGCGCTTCACGTCTGGCAAGCCAACCGAACGCTTGCCAACTTCGCGAATATAGCGTTGCTCGAGTTCGAAGACGAGTTCGGTGAGTGCTTGGATGATGTCGAAAATAGCCAAGCTGGCGTCGCGGTCGATGTCTTCTATTGGCAATTCGGTTGGGTCGACGCCGTTGATCAAGAATTTGCCGGTAGTCATGCGCACTCGTGCGTGTTTGCTTGCAAAGCCTTTTGCTGCTTCAAGCAGGCAATCAAAAAGCACGAAACCGTTTTCGGTTTCTTCGACAAGCATCAGATCGACGAGCGATTTAGGGGCGGTCTTAACCGGCCCATTGGTGAGTGATTGAATTTCAAAAATCTGTTTGGCCGAAAGTGAGGCGATTGCCGAATCGACCGATTTGCCGGTTGATAGAACGTCTGCGAAATCGAAGAAGTCTCTGAGGTGCGCCGTGTTCACCATGCGCAAGGTGATTAGTTTTTCAAGCGAGGCGTTATCGAGTTTGCGCAGTGCAGCGGCAATTCGAAGTTGGTCACTCACGGTGTGGTTGCTTGATTATCCGCGTGGATTTTCGCGTGAGCGTCTGCGCAGGCTGACGATCAGCAAAGTGATGATGAGAACGAAGCCAAATGGCAATCCGATAAGCGGAAGCTGGGCAAGCACGGCCCAAGGCTGACCGCCAACAAGGCGAGTTAGCAGGGCTGCCAACATGGTGAGCAGTGAAACACCAACTACTCCGGCAGCCATAAAAGCGAGCACCGACTCGAGTCGGTTCTGGTTGTTTTCTGATTTAGCCATCCTTAAAGCCTACCCGCGCAGATGAGCCCTAGTCGTGGGCGGCTTCGGCGGCTAAAATGGCTAAGTCTTATTGAAAGAGGTTCACATGCCTACCGGCAAAGTTAAGTTTTACGACGAAGACAAGGGCTTCGGATTCATCGCATCTGACGAGGGTTCTGAGGTTTTCTTGCACGCGTCAGCCCTACCGGCCGGCACAACCTCTGTAAAGCCTGGCTCACGTGTTGAGTTCAGCATTGTCGATGGCAAGCGCGGCGCTCAGGCCATGTCGCTTCGCATCCTTGAGGCACCAGTCAGTCTGGTTCAGCGCTCTCGCAAGCCAGCAGACGAAATGTCGATCATTGTCGAAGACCTAATTCGCCTGCTCGATGGCATCGGCGGTGGCCTCAAGCGAGGCAAGCACCCAGAGCCAGCTCAGGGCAAGAAGATTGCAAGCTTGCTGCGCAAGATGGCAGACGAACTGGATGCCTAAGCTCAACGAACAACAACTACGCGAACGCGCCAAATTGGCCGCGGTTGAATCTGCACCAAAGCATGGCGTTGGCGAATTTCTTCAGCAAATCGAAGAAGCCGAGAACGTCTTCACATTCTTGTTTGAAGCCAAGATGAAGGGCTACGTCGGCTGGACCTGGTCGGTCTCACTATTCGCAACCGAAGACGAGACCACTGTCAGCGAAGTAAACCTGATGCCTGGCGAAGAATCGCTGATTGCACCTAACTGGGTGCCATGGGCCGAACGCCTTGCAGACTACAAAGCGCTTCAAGCCGAGCTCGAAGCTCAAGCTGCTGCCGAAGCCGCTGAGGCTGAAGAAAATGACGAAGACGAAACTGACGAAGACGACGAAGAAGAATCTTCTGATGAAGTTGTTGAAGAAGTCGAGAGCGAAGAAGCTGCCGACAAATCAGCGGCGACGCTCGCGCCAGAGAGCGTAGATGCCGAGAATGATGCCGACGACGCAGGTGCTCGTGTACCAAGGTTTTTGCGCCGTCGCTTGGGTCGCCTGAAACACAAGAAATAGCAGCGCGACTACCCAAAGTACAAGACCAACCATGATTGCCAACTTGGCATTCACCTTGATTGGTTCTGGGTCAGGCTTTCGCTCTGAGTCCTTCACATAGAAACGCATAGTTTGAAACTAGCCCAGTTGTGAAACTACAAAGTCAATTGCAGCGGTGAGTTTCTGAACGTCTGCCAATTCTGTTGCTGTGAAAGTAGCGACGCGCAACTGGTTGCGGCCCAGCTTTCTATATGGCTCAGTGTCTACGATTCCGTTGGCGCGAAGCACCTTTGCAATCGCCGCTGCGTCGATGTCGTCGTTGAAGTCAATCGTTGCCACAACCTGCGAGCGGTGCTGGGGGTTCGAAACGAACGGGGTCGCAACGCTCGAGGCTTCGGCCCAGTCATAGATGTGCTGCGATGCGGCCTTAGTGCGGGCGTCTGCCCAGGCCAGTCCGCCGTTTGCGTTCATCCAGTCGATTTGATCAGCGAGCAAGAACAAAGTCGCAATCGCAGGGGTGTTCAAAGTCTGGTTCAAACGTGAGTTATCAATCGCAGTCTTGACGCTCAAGAATTCTGGAATGTAACGATCGCTTGCCGCGATGCGTTCTGCTCGCTCGATTGCAGCAGGCGACATGAGCGAGATCCAGAGGCCACCGTCAGATGCGAAGTTTTTCTGCGGCGCGAAGTAATAGACGTCTGTTTCATTCGCATCGAAGTCGATGCCTCCCGCAGCAGAGGTTGCATCGGTAAACATCAGCGCACCGCTGTCGATGCCGGCTAGGCGCTTGACCGGGGTGACCACACCGGTCGAGGTCTCGTTCTGCGCGTAGGCATAAGAGTCGACTCCGGCCTCTGCCTTGAGTTCTAAACGTGAACCCGGTTCTCCGTTAATCACGGTTGGCTTTTCGAGCCAAGGGTTAGTTAGTGCGGTTGCAAACTTTGCGCCGAACTCCCCGTGCACAAGGTTTTGCGCCTTCTTTTCGACTAGCGAAAATGCGGCGGCATCCCAGAATGCAGTCGAACCACCATTGCCAAGAACGATTTCGTATCCAGCTGGATTGTGAAAGAGTTCGCTGAGTCCTTCTTGAACTCGCTTAACGAGATTCTTGACCGGAGCCTGACGGTGAGAGGTTCCCATGAGCTTGGCACCTTCGGTGGCAAAGGCCGAAATCTGTGCAGGGCGGAGCCTTGATGGGCCACAGCCGAAACGACCGTCGGCAGGGATGAACTCAGCGGGAATTTTGATCTCAGACATATGACAATTCTACCGAGCGATAGTCTTGAAGAAACGAGGAGGGGCTATGGAGCATCACGACGATCTAATTGACACGACAGAGATGTATCTGCGAACCATCCTTGAGCTCGAAGAAGAGGGTCAGGTTCCGCTGCGTGCGCGCATCGCCGAACGTCTCGATCACGCCGGGCCAACAGTTTCACAAACCGTGGCCCGCATGGAGAGACTCGGTCTCGTCAACGTCACGCCAGATCGTCACCTCGACCTAACCGACGAGGGTCGCCGCGAAGCAATCGGCGTCATGCGAAAGCACCGCCTGGCCGAACGTCTGCTTGCCGATGTCATCGGCCTCGAGTGGGAGTTCGTGCACGAAGAGGCTTGCCGCTGGGAGCACGTAATGAGCGAAGAGGTCGAGCGCAAAATCATCGGCCTGCTCTCTACTCCGGATGTTTCGCCATATGGCAACCCGATTCCGGGGCTGGCCGCACTTGGACACAAGTCAAACGAAGAGTTTCGTCACGGCGTCATTTCGATCAATCAATTGGTCGGCGAGGCCGAAGGCAAGAAATACAAACTGACCCGCATCGGTGAGCCACTTCAGGTCTTTAGCGAACAGTTGGCCGACATGCGAGAGTCTGGCCTGGTGCCAGGGGCGACCGTCACCCTCGACTTCGGCCCTTCGACCATCACGGTTCGCGCCGAAGGTGCCACGGGTTCGATGGTCTTTAGCCGCGAATTAGCGGCTCACCTTTTTGTTGCCGCCTAGTTTCTTGCGCAGCTGTTTTTTGCTGAGATTCTGACCAATCTTTCCGGCTAAGAATTTGCCGATGATTTTGTCTTTTACCAGCAAGTGGTAGCTCAACGTCGAAACTCCAAAGGTGGCCAACACCGTGATTGCGAACGACCAGAAGAACGGCACCTGCCACTCGGTTAGCCATTTCAGGCAAACCATGACAATCGGCAAGTGCACGATGTAGATCCAGTAACTAGCCTCACTGAAGTAGGCGAAGAAGCGGTTTGGTTGATTAGCGAACCGAACGAAGAACGCAATGAATCCCGCGGCGAGCATCCAGGTAGAAATTGTGTAAAGAATTTTCCACCAGGATTCACCGGTGTTGCCAAAAAGGAGATTCGAATAAGTGGTGAATGACGCAAATCCAAAAGCAAGGTAGATCCACCAATATTTACTTAGTTTCGTTTCAAGGCTCTGCCAAATTGAGTAGCTGAAGAGCCCGAGCGAGAAAAAGATTCCGTAAAAAGTCAGTAGGTATAAATTCGGAAACAGGCTCGAGTCTTTTTCGAGTGCTCCAGAATCGTTGCTGAAATATGCTGGCAACAGGTAGGTAGTTGCCGCAGCTAAAAGCAGGATTGCAGGGTTGGCGAACCATCGTCTAGCTAGTTTTTTTAGCAATTCGTGCTTGCGCTGCCCTAGCGCAGTTTTATGAACCAGCCAATAGCCGAAAAGCGTGATGGCGCTGAAGATTAGCAAATAGTAGACAAACCACATGTGTAGAAATCCTGCGTCAATCAGCTTTTGTGGTGTGCTCACGTCGAAGCCGAGCATGGTGATTGGAATGACGGTGAGTGCCGAAACCACAAGTGGCCAGAAAAGGCGCCGCATGCGCTGCTGCCAAAAACCGCGGATGCCCCGCTGATCGATCAGCATGGCAGCGGATAGCCCGGCAATTGCAAAAAAGGCGGGCATTCTGAAGTTGTGCACCAAAATGGCGATTACCAGCACGGCATTGTCGAAAGCACTATCGCTCGCGGCCTGAAAGCTCGACACAAATGACCCGGCGTGAACCACAATGCCGAGCAGCATCAAGATGCTTCGGGAGGCATCAAGGCCGAAGATTCGGCCATTTGGCTTTGACAGGGCTAGTCCTTTATTCGGGTTCAACCTCCAACATTTCGCAGAAATGCTTGGAATTAGGGGGTTCTAAGGCTGTTCAAAGGCATTTCCCAAGGTTGGCAATGGGCTGGGATTGTGACCGATTCGGTCGGCGGGCCGACATCCGTGGGTAAAATTGAGGCAAGTGGATGCCCCGACCTATAAATCCGATCGGAGAAATCTAGTGGCCCAAACAGGCAACGGCAGACACCGCGCAGACGTCGAGGTTAATGTTCTCGATTTCGAACTGCGCAGTCGTCGATCGATACGCGAAGCCGAGAAGGCTCGACTTTCGCGCGCCGAGCGTCGTTCGGCAAAGAAAGCCGCAAAGCAAGACGCCGCCTTTTTTGCAGCGAACCAACCTGAAGCCACCAATTCTGTTTATGTGATCAAGGCTGAGCGCAAGCTGCGTTGGTTTGCTCGTCGCAACGTTCGCAACACTGTCACTATGACAATCAGCGCAGGACTATTCGCGACATTCTCGCTGCCTGCATATGCCTTCAACCCGGATGTCGCTGCCATGGCGCAGTTCACCACGACGAGCGCACAAGAAGTTGCCAATGCTGGCGACACTCAGAACCTAACGGTTGCCGCCGTGAATACCGTCAAGTTCGTTCGAGGCACCTATCAAGACGCGAAGGCTTCAGAGATTCAGCGCGAAGCAACTTTGACCAACTATCGAACCTATAGCGGCCCCACCGCTGCCGACTTCTTGGCCAACCCGCTTTACTCGGGACTCGACCCTGCCGATATTCTCAAGGTCGCTTCGAAGTATGTGGGCACACCATATGTGTTCGGTGGTGAAACCCCAGCCGGTTTCGACTGTTCTGGTTATGTCGCGTTCGTCTTTGCCCAATTCGGCATCGCCTTGCCTCACTCGGTGCACGCGCAAAATCGACTCGGCATGCTGGTCAAGGCTGAAGACGCCCAACCTGGCGACCTCGTAGTCTTCAATGATTTGAGTCACGACGGAATCTATGCCGGAAACGGTAACTTCTATCACTCGCCTCGTCGCGGCGACACCGTGAAGCTCGCACCAATCTTCACGAGCAACGTGCACTTCGTGCGCCTGGCGAACAACTAAATCGTTACCAAAAACACACCTTAGGTTCATCGAAACCTGTGCGTTGCGGGTCTAATCTCGGCATAAAGCATTAGTTCTTTTGACAGGAGCTCACCATGGCATTGCGCAGTTTGCCCGCCAAGCAAGCGGTTCAATGTTGCCCTGGAGTTCAACACCGTCAACAACAGGTCGATTAGCGCGCGTCTTCATTTATGAAGGCGCGTTTTTTATTGCCAAAGCTAGTGCTTCGAAAACTCACAAGCCGTGTGGGTGAATTCGAGAGGAAGTTATGCGAACACTTGTATTGAACGCTGGCTATGAGCCACTTGCGGTTGTCTCGTTTCGACGAGCGCTGATGCTGGTTCTGAATCAGAAGGCCACCGTGCTAGAGCAGAACGAGGCACTCAAGGTGCACAGCGCCACCGGTGCCTATGAACTGCCATCTGTCATTTTGTTATCGAGATATGTTCGCGTGCCAGGGGGCCGCAACATTCCCGTTTCGCGCAGGGGAGTGCTTCGACGCGATAGCCACCGTTGCGCATATTGCCAGCGAGCCGCGAACACGATTGATCACGTTCAGCCAAAGTCTCGCGGCGGAAGCGACACCTGGGAAAACCTGGTTGCTTGCTGCTTGCGTTGCAACAACAAAAAAGGCGACAAGACTCTCGCCGAAATTGGTTGGTCACTGAGCTTCACTCCTCGCATGCCACACGGCACATCATGGATGGTGCGAGGCGCAGATAACACCGAACCCGAGTGGGAAAACTACCTGCAGATTGCCGCTTAGGCGCTGACCGATTTTGGTTTTACGTTCGCGCTAAATGCAAATGCCATGAGCAAGGTTGCGATCGGAAAAACGAACGACGCAAAGTTGCCGGCGATGGTGCTTATGAATCCGAGCACTGGGCCAACCGTGATGTTCGCCAGGTAGACAATGGTCCAGAGCAGCGTCTGCTTTGCGTGTGCGCCAACCGGGCTGTCTGACATGGCGGCCACGGTCATCGAGATTCCGAACGAGTTGCCGATTCCCCAGATGGCGATGCCAACGAACGGCATGTGCAAAATCGGGGTCGCCATGAAGATTGCGATTCCGACGGTTGCAATTATCGAAAGGTAACGAATCACGTTCTGACGGCCAAGCTTGTCTGCGATGCGACCACCGAGCAGGCGCATGACGGTGATGGTGAATGCGAAGACGGTGAAGGCTAGGGCAGCCTCGGTGCCGCTCATTCCGTCGCCTGTCAATGTGATTGGAATCCAAAGCATTCCCGATGCCTCAGAAACAACGAACGCAAACGCAATGGCGGTGATTTTGATAAATCGTCTTTCTCGCAAGATGTCGAGAACCGTTACCTTGTTCGGTTCTTCGCCATCCTCGTGATTTTGCTTGCCGCTATTTTTGGGAATCATCATCGAAGCCACAATCGCGGCGACGGCCACGATGATGCCAACTAGCGTGAAGTTTTCGGCAACGTTGATTTTGAGACTGATGAAAAGGCTCGAGAGCAAACCACCGATTAGCACTGCCGCCGAATATCCAAAGTGCAACATCGGCACTTTGTTGCGGCTTGAGTTGCGATCGATTTCGCCGGCTTCGAAGTTATTGCCGTAGTCGGCGATGCCAAACGGCGCACCAATTAGCGATGTGAAGACAACTGCAAGAAGAACCGAGTGGCTGGTGACAGCCCAGCCGAGACCAATCAGGCTGACTGCCATGAGTGCATAAGTAATAAGTGAGATGTAGCGAGAACCGAGTTTGTGCAACAAGCGCCCGGCAACCAATACGCCCGCGAACGAAGCGAGGCTGATCACCATTTGATAGAGACCCATGCTTGCCACGTCGAGTGCAAGATTGCTCTTCACGGCAGGGCCTTGGTTGCTCCAGGTAGCCATCAGAATTCCGCGAGCGGCAAACAGAATAAAGGTGCCTGCGAACCACAGCGAAGCTGCGCGCGATTTGATGGTGGTCATGGGTTCCTATCAGTTGAGTGCCCCCGAGAAGAATCGAACTTCCGCACATGGTTTAGGAAACCACTGCTCTATCCACTGAGCTACGAGGGCTAACCGGCCAAATATACCGAGCCTGCGGGGCATTGTTGGCGCTCGGTTTTAGGCTTTAGGCATGCCAGAGCTCGATTCGACCAATAACAGCGTGCCAACTGGCACCTGGGATGCCTGGCAACGCGAACTAGAGGCAATCGGCGTCACGAATCCTTTGGTCAATTTTGAAAAAAGCTCGTATGGCCAGATCGATCTAACCCAGTCGCATCCGGGAGGCTTTTCGCAGTTTGTCGGTGGAAGCGCAACCATGCTCTCTAATCTGGTGCGCGACCCACAGACCTTTTCTTCTGCGCTCGGCGCTGCAAGGCGAATCAAGAACCAGGCAGAGAGAATTTCGCAGCATTTTGGAGTTGAGACTCTCGGATTGCTCGGTGGTTTGATAAATCTGCAGGGCGATGGATTTGATCTGCAGCTTCCGATTTTGATTTGGCCGATTCACCTGACTCTCAAGGGTGAAGATTATGAAATCGAACTCGCCGGCGAAGCTCAGGTCAACCCTTCGCTTGTAGATGCCTTTGCAAACTGCTACTCGGCCACCATTGACCAATCACGTCTTTTGACTCTGGCGTCTGCTTCGAGCGACATTCTGCCCGCCTCGATTGGCGAATATTTGAGCTCGCTGATATCTGGTCGTGGTTCTTCTCAGATGCAGCGAATTCTGGTTATTACGAATTTCACCACCGTGCCGGTTGAGATGGTTAGAGACATTACTCGAAGCGGCAACTCGATAATCTCGAGTTTGAGCAACTCCACGCAATTTGCAAGTCTGTCAAGTTGCGATGTGCAACCTTTTACTCTCGTCGCCGACGCAGATCTAACCCAGCAGCGAATTGTTTGGCGCGCTCTGCTTGGCCAGAACTTTGCGGTCGAGACACTGCCGGGCTGCGGCTACACGCAGAGCGTGGTCAACACCGTCGCGGCCCTGGTTGAACAGGGCAAGCGGGTTGTCGTTGCCACCGGTCGTCGTCAGACCCTCAACGAACTCGCCGATCGATTCGGCGCTCTTGGCCTTGCCGGGCTAGGCGTTCGAAGCACATCGACTTGGGTAGACACTATTGCCGCAATTTCGCGTCACGAAAAGGCCGTCCCGGTTGACTTGCAGAGTGTGCAGGCCGAACGGGATGCCGCCGCGGCCCGATTCGAACGCTATCAAGCGGCTCTAGAACGCAAAGACCCTGAGTTCGAAGTTTCGATTGGCGAAGCGTTGCAGAAGTTGGCTCTGCTTAGTTCGATGCCACATGCGCCCGAAACCAAGGCGCGCATCGAACAACGTTTCTTGTTGCAACATAAAAACCGCGAAGCCGCGATTGCATTGCTGCAGCAGTCTGAATCGCTTGGCGAATTCAAGTTTGGCCCGAGCGACTCTGCCTGGTTTCAGGCAAAGTTTGATTCGCCAGCAGATGTTTCCACTGCAATCGAAATGGCGCGCAGGCTTCGAGATCAAGAATTCAAGTCGCTAAAAGAGCACATGACTGCTTTTACCGAGCGCGTGAAATTTAAGCCCGCAGATTCGGTTGAGCAGTGGGGGCTCTATCTGCGTTTGTTCATGGGCATTCGCGAAACGCTCGATCGATTCGTGGGCGATGTTTATGATCGACCGTTAACCGAACTAATCACCGCCACTTCTTCTAGAAAAGAGACCGGCATTGGTCGCTCAGAGATGTCTGGTGGAAATCGTCGACGACTAAAGAAACTCGCAAAGGAATATTTGCGACCTGGAATGCACGTCGCCGATTTGAATGCTTCGCTTCGCCAGATTCAGGAGCAACGCGAACAATGGCATCTTTATTCGAACGCGGTTACTGCACCAGAGGTTCCGCTTGGTCTCAACGACGTGCAAATAGTGTTTCAGGCATTTGTCGCAGACCTCGATCGACTCGAACGTCACCTCGACCCAGAGCTAACCAAGACTTCGATGATTCGCCTTTCGCTAGGTGAGCTCGAACAGAAACTCGATTCAATGGTGAACGACACCGCAGCACTCGACAACCTCGGTGAACGCAGCCTGGTCGCGCAGCAATTAGAGGCCGTTGGGCTAGAGCCGCTAAAGCGCGAACTGGCAAGGTTGCACACCGCCCGCGAACACATCGCCGTTGAGTTCGACTTGGCCTGGTGGCAAAGCGTTCTCGAGATCTTGATTCAACGAGATGCAACGCTTTTGAGCTTCAGTGTTAGCGACCTTGCCGAAATCGAAAAGGCATTTTGCGATGCCGACGCAAAGTTGGTTGCGCTCGGCGCGGCAAAGGTTGCCCACCTGCAGGCAGAACGCTGGCACACATCGGTCGCCGCCAACCCGGCTGACGCTGCAAATCTAAAGGCGTTGTTGAAGACCGGCTCGGCAACTTTGCCACTGCTTAGCAAGGCCGCAGGCTCGCTGCTCAACGTGGTTGCACCGGTGGTCATGGTTTCACCTTTTGAGGCAGCCTCAGCACTGAACGGGCAAAAGTTTGATGTCGCCTTAATCTTGGATGCCGCCGGCAGCACGGTCGCCGAAAATCTTGGCGTGCTTAGCCGCGCCAACCAGGTCATCGCTTTTGGTGATGACGCGATTTCGGCGCCAGAAGGTTTTGAGGTCGAATCGCGAATTCGCCCGATTGGCCGCGAGATTGAATCGCCATCGATATTCCATGCGACAAAAGCCGCCTTTGGTTTTGAAACTGTACGAGTGAGTTACCGCACATCTGGGCAACCGCTTGGTGGCCTAATCAATCGCGAGTTCTATCAGAACCGCATCGTCTTCGAACCGACACCCGACGAGTTTGAGGGCAAGAAATCGCACTCGATTGAAATCATCACTCAGGGTGCCAATGCAGAGACCACCTATGAGGGTGCGACCGAGAGTCCCGAGGCAGAGGTTAGACGGGTTGTTGACCTGGTTCTGAACCACGCACTGTGGCATCCGGGGCAATCGCTGTTTGTCGCGTCTGCCTCAACCGTGCATGCAGATCGCATTCGCGTTGCCCTGCACAAAGAACTCGCGGCAAAGCCAGATCTCTCACCGTTCTTCGATGGGCATGGCGACGAAAAGTTTGAAGTAATCAGCATCGCCGACCTTGCTCACCGAATTGCAGACCGAATCATCTTCTCGGTGGGCTTCGGCCTGACTCCGCGCGGTGGAGTGTCGAGCGACTTCGGGCAGTTGAGCATGAAACACGGTCGCCGTTATCTAACTAACACCCTGGTCAGTGCGCGAAAGCAGATCACGGTCGTCAGCTGCATCACCTCTGATGTGATTCCGGCAGAGGGCCTTAGCGCCGGCGCGCGACTGCTAAAGACTCTCTTGGCAAGTGCCGAGGATGGCGGCCACACCCCAGGCGATCACGATGCAGACGCGATGCTCTTTGACCTTGCGCTTCGACTAAAGCGACTAGGTGCCAGGGTCGATGCCACCTTCGCCGAAAGACTCTCGCTTGTGGCTGCTTACGGCGGCAAAGACGCGGTCATCGTTCCTGACTGGGCACTTCGCGGTGACACCCTGAGTGAGAAGTTGCGCCTGCGTTCTTCGCTCTTGACCGCGATGGGCTGGAAGTACATGCGTGTGCACAGCTTTGAGCTTTTCTCAGACCCGCAGGCCGTTGCCCTGCGAATTGCAGAGACACTTGGAATGCAAATTTCTCAGCGCCCGCAGCGACTCTTCGAGAACGACCGCGCATATGAAGACACAGACATGGCCTGGGGCGATCGCCCGGCAGGCAACGACGACCGTCTTCGCGGCGATGTGCCACCGCACTACTAGGTCTAGCGCTTAAACCAAATCAGTTTCGAAGCCGTCACGGCTGCGTCTACTGCAAAATCGTGCGGCTCGGCAGGCACCGAGAGCAAAATCTCTTCATCGAAAACAACGGCAACCAACTTCGGTCGCTTTTTAGCCATGGCCTGGCCAAGCGGCTGCAACGCTCGGTCGTAGAAACCCTTGCCCTTGCCAATTCTGTTTCCGGCAAGATCGACTGCGAGTGCTGGCATGAAGATTATCTGTGCCTCGTCGAGCTTTGCCGGCTTGCCAGACGCCTCTTCGAAACCGAGTTCACCGAAAGTGGTGTTGCCATCGAAGTTCACCCAGTTCAGGTTGCTGCCTGCGACGGTCGGCAGCAGAACCTTGATGCCGTTATGCAGAGCCCAGGCGAGAAACTCACGGATGTCTGGTTCGCCCTCGATTGGAAAGTAGGCAGCGACGGCAGATGCCTTGTTGTCGATGCAGAACTGACCCAATTGTTCGCTTAGCCTTGCCGCCTCATCGCGGCTGTGCTCACGGCTCGACCTCGCCGAGCGAAGCTCGCTTCGCAGCTTTGTCTTGGCTTCGGCCTGAGGGTTTTCGGTCATGCGACTAATCTAGCCACGTGCCTCTTTCATTCGCGCTAACCCACAACGACGTTCGCCTGCGTCTTGTGAAGGTGAAAGATTCGAAGGCAATGGAACGCCTGATTCTCGGCAATCGAGAATGGCTTCGCCCCTGGGAGGCAACCAATCCTGAAGGACCAAACTCGTTTGACATTCGTGCGCAGATTCGAATGTTGCTTCGACAGATGGACAACAACACTTGTTTGCCGTTTGTTATCGAAGAGAACGGTGAGATTGTTGGTCAACTAAATGTTGCAAACATTCTTTTTGGTTCTGTTTCTTCTTGTGTGATTGGTTATTGGGTTGCACCTGAGGTTGCCGGCCGTGGAATCACTCCAACCGCCGTTGCTTTAGTTTGCGACTATCTATTCAATGTGGTCGGAATTCACAGAATCGAAATCGATATTCGACCAGAGAATCTCTCGAGTTTGCGCGTTGTTGAAAAGCTTGGCTTTCGTTTTGAAGGTTTGAAAGAGCGCTACATACATATCAATGGCGCTTGGCGAGATCATTACATTTTTGCGTTGACACACGAAGAGGTTCAAAAGGGAGTTCTCAATCGCTGGGAACGACGCGAGGTCGGCGAGATGAATTACCCGTTTTCGACCAAAGTCATTAAACACACCGAGCAAAATGATGGGCACTTCGGCAGCTGACTCATATCTTTGAGTCATGACTTTCTCACTAAACGGCGGCTGGATGTTTGCCGTTGTCGTCTTGCTTTGGGTCATGGTCTACGTTCCGAACTGGGGAGCGAAGAAAGACGAGCAAAAGCAAGTTTCTAGTTTTGGTAGAAAGTTTTCAAAAAATCGCTCGAACGACACAAAAAATGTCCTTAACGGCGTGTCGAATTTAGCAATTCGTAATAAAAATATTCGTGCAATTCGTCGCATATTTTCGGTGATCTTGTTCACTTCGTTCGCGGTTGCAGTGGCCGGCATCGCACTGTCTTTTAGCAACATCGTTTGGCTATCCATGTCTGCTATCGCACTAGCGGTGTTCTTGCTTTCTGCTTCGACCCTTCGTTCGAGCAGACAAAAAGCGAACCAAGGCGGTCAACTTACTCTTGAGCAACTAGAGGCCCAGCGCGCCCGCATGGCTTATTCCATAAGGGAAGCAGCCTTGCGCGATGCGAAGACCGAGCAACTGTTCGACGAACGAGCCTGGAGTGCCAATTCGCTTCCTGATTCAACAGCCGCTCGCCGAATTGGTGAGCTCGAAGAAGTCTCGCTCGCCGAAGTTCTTCCTCTCGGAGAAAATCACAACCGCGATGCCGAGAAAAAACTCGACTCAGACGAGCTCGATCGCATTCTTAAGCGCCGTCGCGCAATTTAAAACTTTTTTTCGAAATTCGGCGTGTCGATTGATTTATGCCCAATTCCGCTACGCTTTTGAGTATCTGCAATTTCACATAAGAGGAGCAAACAGAGTGGCAATTTTCGATCGCGCCAAGAAGGTCTGGAACGCAAATGCAAAGAGCGTTCAGAAGACCGTCGAGGCAATTGCAGAGGATGTTCAGGATGAAGTCCAGGACGTCCTTCAAGAAACAGGTAAGAAAGTAGCAGAAACTGCTATCGCTCTCGAGAAAAGGACAAACATGGCTGTAAAGACCGCAACCAAGAAGGTAGTCAAGAAGGCTACCCCAGCAAAGAAGAAGCCTGCTGCAAAGAAGGCTGCTCCTAAGAAGGCAACTGCCGCAAAGAAGCCAGTAGCTAAGAAGGCTGTTGCAAAGAAGGCTGCTCCTAAGAAGGCAACCGCTGCAAAGAAGCCAGTAGCTAAGAAGGCTGTTGCAAAGAAGGCTGCACCTAAGAAGGCAACCGCTGCAAAGAAGCCAGTAGCTAAGAAGGCTGTTGCA
>CANGGA010000004.1 GCA_947453285.1 Microbacteriaceae bacterium
AATGCTCTTAGGGCCGACCATGCGACCTTCGCCGGCAACCACGGTGATGTTCTTCGAGTTGACCAGACCGGTAAGGCCCTTGAATAGTTTGTCGACGATGCCATCGCGGTAAGAGTTAACAACACTCATGTCGATTGATCCGAACTGGGCATTAATTCCATAGTGTGCAGCGTCTTTAACGACGTCGGCTACTTCTGCGGCGTGCAAAAGCGCCTTAGTAGGAATGCATCCTCGGTGGAGGCAGGTGCCTCCGAGCTTGTCTTTCTCGATCAGCGCGACGCGCTTGCCCAGTTGGGCTGAGCGAAGAGCGGCTGCGTAGCCACCGCTTCCTCCACCAAGAATTACGAGGTCAAAATTGTGCTCAGCCAAAACGGACTCCTAGATAAGGTCGGCAAACAAATCAACTTTACTACTGCTAAATTGCTGGGCAGCAGGAGAGTCGAAACTACTTAGAAAAAGACTCCGCGAGCGCGACGAGACTTCTGACGAACGAGCCGGTGGCACCCTTCGGAATGAAACCGTAGCCAGCGCCATCGTTGTCGGCTGGGCCGGCTAGGTCTAGGTGAACCCATGGAATCTGCTCATCCGAGGTTTTCGACTTCTTGCCAATAAATTCTTTCAAGAACAGGCCGCCGACTAGCATGCCGCCACTCGGGTTTCCGACTCGAGAGTTCATCAAGTCGGCAATATCGCTGTTTAGCAGGGCACGAAGCTCTTCAGGAAACGGCATTGGCCAGGAAAATTCGCCGGTGGCCTTGGTTGCCTTGAACAGTGCATCAACTGCAGCGTCGTCGCCCATGAGTCCGGCATATCGAGTGCCAAGTGCAATGCGCTGAGCCCCGGTAAGGGTTGCCACATCGACAATCAGATCTGGGTAGCTTTCGCTAGCAAGCGCAAGTCCATCGCCAAGAACCAGGCGACCTTCTGCATCGGTGTTGGTAACCTCAACCGTTTTGCCGTTGCGCAACTTGATTACGTCGCCAGGTCGAGTTGCCGAACCTGATGGCATGTTCTCGGCGAGGCAAAGGTATGCGGTGGCGTGCACCTTGAGTTTCAGTCTCGCGATGGCCAATACGGCGTTTAGCACGGTCGCTGCGCCGGTCATGTCGTATTTCATTCCAAGCATCGAGGCCGGTGGCTTAAGCGACAAACCGCCAGTGTCATAGGTAATGCCCTTGCCAACGAATGCAATCTTCTTCTTGGCCCCGGTTGGTTTGTATTCAATTTTCACTAGGCGAGGAGGTCGCACCGAACCTTTGCCTACTCCCAAAAGCCCACCGAAACCGCCGGCAGCGAGCTTCTTTTCGTCAAGAATCGTGATTGAAACGGCTGATCCCTTGGCTAAGCGGGTTGCAGCAGCCGCAAAACTCTGTGGATAAAGGTCGTTCGCCGGCATGCTCACCAAGTCGCGAGTGTCGTGAACTGCAGCACGGATGATTTCTACGCGGGTCAGGGTGGCTGGCTTCACCTTTAGCTTGGTCGCCAAGACCAAGTTTTGAGCGGTGGCCTTCTTGGCATCTGACTTGTATGCGTCGTAGCTGTAGTGACCCACCGCGTAGCCCTCAAGCAGCGCGAGTGCGTCTGACTCGGTCTTCAGCGGCAAAGCGATGACCACCTGGCGAAAGTCGTTCAGTGTTCGACCGACGGTTCCGCCGAGGTAGCGAAGTGAGTCGGTGTCAGCGGCCTTGAGGCCGCCAACAATTGCGAAAAAGGCACCGTTCGGCGCGGGAACCTTGGTCACGCTATCTGGTGTTGCCTTGACGCCGAGCTTGGTCAGATCGAGGCTCTTCAGCGACGAGATGTCGACGCCGTCACTGACAAGACTCAGTTTCGAAGACTTCTCGGTTACTCCGATTACGAACACGCTGTCTTTAGCGAATGCTGGTGCCGATGCGGCCACCTTGATGAAATGTTTAGGCATGACTTCACTCTAAACCCGCTCGTAGACTTATCTGTGTGGTTGACCCAAGCGAGTTATATGAATTGCACAACGAAGATTTCGACGTGCCGCTTGGCCTGCACCTCATCGCGGGTCTAACCGGTTTTACCGATGCGGGTTCGACTATCGAACAGTTCGCGAATCACGTATTTGAGAATCTCGATCACCGGGTTGTTGCAATTTTCGACAACGATGAATTGCTCGATTATCGATCACGCAGACCGGTTATGTACTTCGAGAAAGATCACATTTCTTCATACGAGCCGACGACCCTCGCACTCTATTTGGTAACAGATGAAGTCGGTCAGAAATTTCTTTTTCTTCACGGATACGAGCCAGACTTCAAGTGGGAATCGTTCACCCAAGCGGTGTTCGATCTAGTCGACATTTTCGAGATCGAAGACTTTTCTTGGGTGCACTCGATTCCATTTCCGATCGCTCACTCACGTGCGGTTGGCGTGACCATCTCTGGCAATCGCAAAGATCTCATTGAGAGAATCTCAGAGTGGAAACCGCAAACACAGGTTCCTGGCAACGTTCTGCACCTGCTCGAGTTTCGATTTTCTGAAGAGGACTTTCCAACCGCCGGCTTTGTAATGTTGGTGCCTCACTACTTGAGCGATGTCGATTACCCACAGGCTGCGGTTGCCGCCTTTGAGCAAATCGCCGCTGCAACCGGATTAGTTTTTCCGACAGATCGTTTGCGTGAGGCCGGCGTCAAGTTTCTCGAAGAGCTCACGAAAAACATTGCAGACAACCCAGAATTAGCAAAGCTCGTTGCGAATCTCGAGCAAAATTTCAGCAACGACGAGTCTTCGAGCCGTGGCCCAAGAATTGCAGCTCCAAAGCTTGAGGTGCCGAGTGCCGATGAAATCGCAGCTGAACTTGAGGATTACCTTTCCCTGAAGCGCAAGCAGTCGAGCGAAGACCAGGAATAGTGGCCCGCGGCAACGCCTCCGCGGTTATGGCTGCCGCCACCTTTGCTTATTTCGCATCTGTAATGCAGCGAAGCTCGATGGGGGTTGCTGCGCTTCCCGCCGCAGAGCGTTTTCACACAACTGCAACTGCGCTATCGGCGCTTGCTGTATTTCAGTTGATTGTTTATGCGGCAATGCAAATTCCGGTTGGCATTTTGCTTGATAGATTTGGCGCTCGAATTTTGATTACGGTTGGTGCCATCGCAATGACGATTGGTCAATTCGTGGTCGCTATTGCTCCAACCATTTCAATCGCTTACCTCGGGCGAATGCTGGTGGGTCTAGGTGACGCATTCACATTTATTTCGTTGGTCAGATTGATCGTTGCTTGGAACGACGCAAAGTCTGTTCCGCGACAACAACAATTTCTTACTAGCCTCGGTCAACTCGGACAAATTGCAAGTGCAGTGCCGTTCGCAATACTTCTCGCATTCTCTGGTTGGCAAGATGCATTTTCGATGGCAGCTTTCGTTGCGGTTGTCAGCGCTGTGGTTGCGTTTTTGTTTATTCGAAACGAACCGTCTCACGTGCCGCACTCGCGCGATGAAATGACCCTTAAGCGGGCAATGGCGTTGCTTGTTGAAAACGTAAAGTTTGCGGGCACTCGAATGAGTTTCTGGGTGCACTTCACTTTGCAGTCATCCGGTTCGGTATTTCTTCTTCTCTGGGGAGTTCCTTATCTTGTCGCTGGGCAAGGGCAGACTCGTCAATTCGCATCGTCGATGTTGATTCTGCAAACATCGCTAGGTTTGCTACTCGGCTACCTGCTAGGCCTTCTTGCGGCAAATCGTCCTCAGTGGCGAGTGCGATTTGTATTCATCGACGCCGCGCTGATCATTTCGGCATGGATTTTTATGGCCTGCTGGTCGGGACCGGCGCCGACCTGGATGCTTATAGCCCTGGTTGTGATAATCGGTTCCGGCGGACCAGCTTCGATGCTGGCGATGGACTTCTCGCGAGGCTTCACTCCGAAAGAGCGTCTAGGTTCGGCGAACGGCTTCATTAACATCGGCGGGTTTCTCGCAACTTTCTCGACGATGGCAATTGCCGGCTGGATTCTGGATTTCGTCAAGGCGACGACTCATGCATCAACGGCCTATTCACCGCTTGGTTTCAGATGGGCGATGTCGGCTCAAATCGCCGTTTTGATCGTCGGTTTGGCGCTCTTTGGCTTTGAACTTCGCAAGACCAGGCGCACTCACCAGATCTAGCGGGGAATAAAGCACTGGCCAAGGCTGTTTGAGACATTAGCAATTGGGTACAAATCCGCTATTTGTCGGTTAAAGGTGCCATAATTGTCGCAGACCCAGTCAAACCGCTAAGGACTTGACATGGGTCCAAGTTATGCCCGATTCATCCCAGTTTCACTGATTTCAGGCACCGCCTGCAGGAGGCACCGATGGCTAAACCAAACGACGGCTCGAAAAAGCGTGGTCTGCTGGGAATGCTGAGTGGCGCAAAATCAAAGGGCAAGACCGTTTCCGCAACAAAAGAGAGCAAGACCATCACTCCTTCAGCAAGCAAGAACACCAAATCTGCAGCAAAGCCAGCGGCAAAGTCACCGGCTAAGGCCGCTGCAAAGCCTGCCGCAAAGGCAACAGCCAAGCCGACTGCTAAGCCAGCGGCAAAGTCACCGGCTAAGGCCGCTGCAAAGCCTGTCGCAAAGCCTGCCGCAAAGGCAGCTGCCAAGCCTGTCGCCAAGAAGGCAGCAGCTAAGCCATCCGCTAAGCCGGTTGCCAAGAAGGCAGCAGCTAAGCCCGCCGCGAAGCCGGTTGCAAAACCTGTCGCTAAGAAAACTCCCGCTAAGCCAGTTGCAAAACCGGCAGCCAAGAAAGCGGCCGCGAAGCCGGCCGCGAAGAAGGCAGCTGCCAAGCCTGCAGCGAAGCCGGTTGCAAAGTCGGTTGCAAAACCAGTCGCTAAGAAGACTGCTGCAAAGCCAGCAGCAAAGTCGACCGGCCCGGCAGCTAAGAACAAGCCGGCATCAGAAAAGAAGCCAGCAAAGGGCGCGAAACTTCCTAAGGGCATGGAGCCTGGCGACGAAGAGGAACTTGATGATGAGGTCGATGATCTACCTATCGAGGTGATTGTTGCCGAGGCTGCAACCGCGGTTGATCTGACTGCAGAAGAAGAGACCCACCTCGACGACGAAGAAGAGCCGAAAGAAGATCACCCTGAAGGTGTTCTCGTCTTCGATGACAAAAAAGAAGACGACATTCCGGTTCAGACCATTTCAATCACCGGTGCTACTGCCGACCCGGTAAAGGATTACCTGAAGCAAATCGGTAAGGTCGCTCTGCTAAACGCAGAACTCGAAGTTGATTTGGCTAAGAGAATCGAAGCTGGCCTATTTGCCGAAGAAAAACTTGCGACCGACAAGAAGCTAGGCAAAGAGATGCAACGCGATCTAACCTGGGTTGCCAAAGACGGTCAGCGCGCCAAGGCTCACTTGCTGGAGGCGAACTTGCGTTTGGTGGTTTCATTGGCGAAGCGCTACACCGGCCGTGGAATGCAATTTCTAGATCTTATTCAAGAAGGTAACCTCGGTTTGATTCGCGCAGTCGAAAAATTCGACTACACCAAGGGTTATAAATTCTCGACATACGCAACCTGGTGGATTCGTCAGGCGATTACTCGCGCGATGGCAGACCAGGCGCGAACAATTCGTATTCCTGTGCACATGGTTGAAGTCATTAACAAGCTTGCACGCGTGCAGCGACAGTTGCTTCAAGACCTCGGCCGCGAGCCAAGCCCTGAAGAGTTGGCGCGCGAGCTCGACATGACGCCTGAGAAGGTTGTTGAAGTTCAGAAGTACGGTCGCGAACCTATTTCGCTTTCTACTCCGCTTGGCGAAGATGGCGATAGCGAATTCGGAGACCTAATTGAAGACGTCGAGGCAGTTTCGCCGGTTGAGGCTTCTGTCGCGAAAGCTCGCAACGAGGCAATCGAGCGTTTGCTTGCCGGTCTAACCGAGCGTGAGGCTCGAGTCATCAAGTCTCGCTACGGCCTAGTTGACGGCATCTCAAAGACTCTCGATCAGATTGGTGAAGAGCTCGGTGTTACCCGCGAGCGCATTCGCCAGATCGAAGCGAAGACCATGCACAAGTTGCAGCACCCTTCTCGCGCTCAGGCACTGAGAGACTTCGTAGGGCAGTAATGCTTCACCTTCCGGCGATTGTGATCGGGCGTTTTGCGCGGTTTGCAATTAGACGAGTTAGACCTGGTGGCGGTTCCGCGCTTCCCGGGTTATTGCTGAGCAAGATTGCTCCACGCATGCTTGCCAAAACACTTCGCTCGTTTCCGCAGGGTCTTGTCGTAATCACCGGTTCAGCGGGCAAATCAACCACAACAAAGATGGTCGTGGCTATTGCAAGGGCTCACGGACTCGAAGTGTTCACAAATCCATCGACGGCCAACATTCGCCAAGGATTTTTCTCGGCGATTATTGAGAAGAGCAACATTTTTGGCCGAATTCCCGGAGACATTGCCATTCTCGAAATGGACGAAGGTCACGCCGAATCGATTACTTCAGAAGTAGCGCCGCGAATTGTCACCCTGCTTAACGTGCTCGAGGATCAGCTCGATCGCTTCGTTGATCCGGCCATCGTGCGAGACAAATTAGCGCTGGTAGCTGGTCGGGCAACACAAAAGGTTCTTTTGAATGCTGACGATCAAAACATTCTCTTGATTGCGAGCCAAGAACAACTCTCAGAAAAGTCCTTCTTCGGAATCGCAAGCGATGTTCTCGGAGAGTCCAACCTGGGAGTCGCACCCACATATGCTGCGAACATAGCCCGACCAAAGGTGCACGCCGAGGTTGCCAGTCTTATTGCAAAGCGCTGTGCCGTGCACATCGCAGAACGTGAAGCAATCTTCGACCTGCCAAACCGTGGGCTGCACTACGCACTCGATGCAGTCGCCGCGCTAAGCACCGCGGCCGAATTGCTTGGCGAGAAGTTTGACCTTGAGTTGGCGGAGAGGGTTTTGAATGAACTGCCTCCGGTATTTGCCAGGGGCGAGATTGTTCAAATAGGTGAAAAAGACGTTGAGTTTGTGCTCGTGCAGAACCCGACCTCTTTTCAGCTCAACCTCGACAACTTAGAGCTACCTCTTGATCGAATGATGATTGCAATTGGCCGAGATGTTCACGATCCGTCGTGGCTGTGGACGGTTGATCTTTCGCGACTTAATCGAGTCGATGTGATCAGCGGCTACAACGTTCACGAACTCGGCCTGAGACTTGCCTATGACAACGTGCAGATAGATGTCGTCGACGAAGACCTGTTTTCTGCCATTGATAAATTCATGGCCCTACCTGATCCAATCCACGGAATTCGCACCGTCGTTTTTTCGGCAGATGCAATGCGCAGATTGCGTCGCCACCTTGGATTCACTAGTCCAGATGAGGTGGAGCGATGATTAGGTTGCTCGAGTTCTACCCCGAAAATCTGAACCTCAACGGTGATCGGGGCAACCTCTTGGTCTTGCAACGCCGACTCGAATGGGCCGGCATCGACGTTGAACGCTTCACGCACCGAGCGGGGCAACCATTGCCAGCAACCAGACCTGACTTTGTTTTAATCGGTCACGGCTCTCCGGCAGCTTGGCGTCAGGTTTACGCAGACCTGGCGAAGAACATTGATGTGCTCGAGCAATGGATGAAGCAAGGCACTCAGGTGCTTGCAGTCTCTAGTGGGTTTGCGGCGCTGCACGGGTTGATCTCGGGTTTGCCGGCGAGCATAGATCGCAAAGAACGAGTGTCGAGGTTTGAGGCAGTTGAAACAGCTGGGGGAGAACTCGTTGGTTATCTAAACAGCGATCTCGACTTGCCAAGTTTTCTTCAAATCGAAAATCTCACCGCGACGCTCTTGCACGGGCCCCTGCTCGCAAAGAACGTTTGGTTGGCCGATGCGATGGTTGAAAAGATGCTCGAATCAAAACCAGAAATGGTTGGCAAAGCGAACGAAGCGAAGTTCACATTCGTGCAGAGTTTGGCAGCTGGTGCTTCGAAGCTGGCCAGAGAATTAGCGGCTGAGTAGTTTTTCAGTCTCGTCGTGCCAAGAAACGGCAATCGGCTCTAGGGCCTCGCGCTTCTCGTTGCCGTGGTGACCACAGAAGAGAAGTTCACCGGTTGCAAGTTCAACTCGAATGTATGCCTGAGCGCCACACTCGTCGCAACGATCGGCTGCGGTAAGTTCGGTGGTTGCTTCTGGCTCTTGTTCGATTTCAGTTGACTGCATGTGAATTCCTTCCGGTTCATCTATCTCAACACATGACACCGACAAAACAGTCCCATTGACACTCTGTTTCGCTATCAGAGAAAAATTGTTCATCCGTGTAAATACAGGGCAACTCGGGCACTCGCAGATAACATTGCCGAGTGTCTAAGAGCGAATATTCAGCCCGCCATCTCTCGGTTCTAGAGGGTCTAGAGGCCGTTCGCAAACGTCCAGGCATGTATATCGGTTCGACCGATTCGCGTGGCCTCATGCACTGCCTCTGGGAGATCATCGATAACTCGGTCGACGAAGCCCTGGCCGGCCACGGTAGCGACATCGACATCGTTTTGCACAAAGACTCGAGCGTCGAGGTGCGCGACAAGGCACGTGGCATTCCAGTAGACATCGAGCCAAAGACTGGTCTCTCTGGTGTTGAGGTGGTTTTCACCAAGCTTCACGCCGGCGGCAAGTTCGGATCTGGCTCTTATGCGGCATCGGGCGGTTTGCACGGTGTTGGCGCATCGGTGGTTAACGCGCTATCGGAAAGACTCGACGTTGAGGTAGACCGTGATGGCAAAGTCTGGGCCATGTCATTCAGACGTGGCGAGCCTGGCATCTTCGACGATTCAAAGGGCATCAAACCAAACAACCCCTTCAAACCATTTGACGACGGCAGCATTCTTCGCGAGGTTGGCAAGGTTGGCAAGAATGTCACCGGAACTCGAATTAGATATTGGTCTGACCCACAAATTTTTATCAAGGATGCCAACTTCAGCATGGTCGACCTAACCGACAGGACTAGGCAAACAGCATTCTTGGTTCCGGGTCTCGGAATCAACATCGATGATCAGCGCTCTGGAAAATCCGAGAAGCAGGCGTTCAAATTTGCCGGCGGCATTGTCGAATTCGCAAACTACTTGGCAAAAGACGCACAACTCACCTCGACGTGGCGTCTATCTGGATCAGGCGACTTCACCGAAACGATTCCAGTTCTCGGCGAAGACGGAAATATGGTCAGTCGCGAAGTAACTCGAAACTGCGAAGTAGACATAGCCGTGCGGTGGGGAACCGGTTATGACACCGAGATCAAATCGTTCGTAAACATAATCTCGACGCCAAAGGGCGGAACCCACATCGCCGGTTTCGAGCAGGCGCTTTTGAAAACCTTGCGCGGGCACATTGACTCAAATGCTCGAAAGCTTAAAGTCGGCAACGACAAGGTCGAAAAGGAAGACATTCTCACGGGCCTAACCGCCGTGGTTACCGTTCGCTTGGCCGAACCTCAGTTTGAAGGTCAAACCAAAGAGGTTCTCGGCACCCCAGCAGTCAAGAACATCGTTGCCAACGTGATTACTAAGACATTGAACGAACGCTTCAATAGTTCGAAGCGCGATGACAAGGCACAGTCGGCGCTTTTGCTAGAGAAAATCGTCGCAGAAATGAAATCGCGTGTGTCCGCTCGCGCACACAAAGAAACTCAGCGAAGAAAGAACGCACTCGAAAGCTCGTCTCTTCCGAGCAAACTCGTCGACTGCCGAACCGCAGAAACTGGAGTCAGCGAATTGTTCATCGTCGAGGGAGACTCGGCACTCGGAACCGCGAAGCTCGCTCGCAACAGCGAATATCAGGCGCTGTTGCCCATCCGTGGAAAAATCCTGAACGTTCAGAAGGCCTCGGTCTCAGACATGCTTTCGAACACCGAATGCGCATCGATTATTCAGGTGGTTGGCGCAGGCTCTGGTCGTTCGTTCGACCTCGACCTTGCACGCTACGGAAAAATCATTTTGATGAGCGATGCTGACGTTGATGGCGCACACATTCGAACCCTCTTGCTGACCCTGATCTACCGTTACATGCGTCCGCTGCTCGAAGATGGCCGGGTTTATGCCGCCGTTCCGCCACTGCACCGAGTAGAGGTTATAAACCACGGCAGCAAGGCTAACGAGGTCATCTATACCTATTCGCAGGCAGAGCTCGAGAACCTTTTGGTGAAGCTCGAGAAGGCCGGCAAGCGCTATAAGGAGCCAATCCAGCGCTACAAGGGTCTTGGCGAGATGGACGCAGACCAATTGGCTGAAACCACCATGGATAGATCGCGAAGAAGTTTGCGAAGGGTGAACATCGTTGATGCCGAATTTGCCGAGAAGACATTCGAACTGCTAATGGGCAACGAGGTTGCACCGCGCCGCGACTTTATCGTTGACTCGGCAGACAGTTTCGAACGCGAACGCATCGACGCCTAGCAGGCTTCTTTAGCTCTCATTTTTCTAACTAAGGCGTTCCGATTGCGCCGATGGAACTTGAGATCTTGGTGCCGCTTGAATCTCGCTTGGAAAGTTCGAGGTCTAGGTCGACAGGTTTTCCATCGACCGTTGAAACCAGTGAGTCGGCTGGTCCGGCCCAAGCGAAGTAGAGCTGATCTTCGTTGCGAATAAATTTCTGTGCTCGAACTCCACCGGTTGCTCGACCCTTAGCCGGGAACTCTGATAGTTCGCTCACCTTTGCGCTGCCAGGGTCTGTTCCCGCGATTGCGCTCGAGTTATTGGCAGCCGTGACAACTACCGTGTCGGCACCAACCGCGTTGAAATAGATTGCCGAGGCGTCTTTAGAGAGGTTGATGCCGGCAACACCAGAGGCGCCGCGGCCCTGCGGCCTAACCGTGTCAACTTTAAATCTGAGCAATTGAGCATCGCTAGTCACGAAAATGAATTCCTGACTGTCGTCTGCGTTGCAGGCTCCTACGAGTTCGTCACCCGCCTTTAGTGAGATGACCTCGAATTCGTTCTTTGCCGGCCACTCTGGAGAGATGCGCTTGACGGTGCCGAACTTCGTGCCGATGGCGAGTTCAGCGGTTTCGTTCAACTCGAAAGCGTGCAGCAAGCCTTCCTTCTTTGCCAGTGCCAAGAATTCGGTGGCCTTTGCGCCACTGGCAAGGTCGGTTGGGTCTGCAACGGCAGGGATGTCGGCGACGTGCACCCTGACAATTCGGCCAAGTGAAGTGACGAAACCGATATCGCTGCGAGTCGTTGTCTTGATGCGGTTGGCAACGGCATCGTGGCGCTTGCGCTTCGAACCGACGACAATCGAAAGCTCGTCGGTATCGATTCGTGAGATCAGACCGCTAGTTGTAACTCGCACGATGCTAGGGGAGTCTGCGAGTTGGGCATCCATGCCGGCAATCTTCGAAACGGCCACCGGCTTGATCTCTTCAAATTCCGAAATCAGAGTCGTGCGACGGGCGTCGCCATACTTCTCGGCTACCTCGGCAAGTTCGTTCGAAACCACTTCGTGAAGCGCCTCTTTGGTTGCCAAAATTCTCTGCAACTCTTTAATCTCTTGCAGCAGTTGCTTCTTTTCTGTCTCAAGTTCGATCTGAGAGAACTTGGTCAATCTGCGCAGACGAAGCTCGAGGATGTATTCGGCCTGAAGTTCTGACAAGTCGAAAACCTGACGCAATTTGGTTCTTGCCTCTTCGACCTCGTCGCTCTTGCGAATGACTTGAATCACCTCGTCGATGTTTAGAACCGCAATGAGCAGTCCTTCGATCAGGTGAAGGCGAGCTTCACGCTTGCCGAGTCGATTACTCGTTCGACGCTTGGTGACCAAAATTCGGTGCGCCAAGTAAACGTTAAGCATGTCTCGTAGTCCGAGCGTCGCCGGCCGGCCATCAACCAGGGCTACGTTGTTGATTCCAAAGGAATCTTCCATTGGGGTGAAGCGGTAGAGCAGATCGAGCACAACTTGTGGATCAAACCCCGTCTTTAGTTCAATGACTAACTTCAGGCCATTAGTTCGATCGGTCAGGTCGGTAACGTCTGAAATCCCAAGCAGCTTCTTTGCGTTGACGCCATCCTTGATCTTCTCGATGACCTTCTCTGGGCCAACCAGGTATGGCAACTCGGTTACTACTAGGCCGAGCTTTCTGGCAGAGACGCTCTCGACAGACACTCTGGCTCTGGTCTTGAACGATCCTTTGCCCGTTTCGTATGCATCTTTGACGCCGTCTAGCCCCATGATGATTCCACCGTTAGGGAGATCTGGCCCTGGAACGAACTTCATGAGCTGCTTCGTGGTTGCCTCTGGGTTGGCAAGCAGATGTCTCGCCGCAGCGATGACCTCGCGCAGGTTGTGCGGCGGCATGTTTGTCGCCATCCCCACGGCAATTCCCGAAGAACCATTGACCAACAAGTTAGGAAAAGCCGCCGGCAGGACCTCTGGCTCGGTTAGTTGAGCGTCGTAGTTCGGCTTGAAGTCGACCACGTCTTCATCGAGACCTTCGTTCATAAGCAGGGCAGCCGCCGAGAGGCGCGCCTCTGTATATCGAGCGGCTGCCGGGCCGTCGTCGAGGCTACCAAAGTTGCCGTGCCCATCGATCAAGGGAACTCTAAGGGTGAATGGCTGAGCCATGCGCACCAGGGCGTCATAAATTGCTCCGTCGCCGTGAGGGTGAAGCTTTCCCATGACCTCGCCGGTTACACGTGCAGACTTAACGTGTCCGCGGTCTGGGCGAAGACCCATCTCGCCCATCTGGTAAACAATGCGTCTGTGAACCGGCTTCAACCCGTCTCGGGCGTCTGGCAGGGCTCGCGCATAAATAACCGAGTAGCTGTATTCCAAGAACGAATCCTGCATCTCCTTCGTCAGGTCGATGTCGAGGATTTTCTCGTTTAGTTCTTCTGGGCTGCTCATGTTCTCGGTTGTTTTGCTGCCTATGGCAGACTTTGCTGGGTGACTTCGATGCTACCCGCCATACCCGCTGCTTTCGGGAACCTGAAAGATGTGTTTCGCAGCGCCGAGGCCTCTGTGCTCGGTCAGAAAAACGCTTTCAACCTGGGCAAGGTAGACACGGCTGTCGTAATCATGGTCGACGGGCTAGGCGCAGAAAATCTCGCTGCGAATTCATCGAGCGCTCGATTTCTTTCGTCAATTTCTCAGGCCGATCAGGTCTTTAGCGGCTTTCCGAGCACAACCGTTGTGAGTCTCGGCAGCTTCGCAACCGGGGTCGACAGTTCAAAGCACGGACTTTTCGGCTATCGAATTTTCGATAGATCTACGCATGAATCAATCAACTTGCTATCGGGAGTAGATAAATACTCGGTGCTTGACTATCTGCTGTGCGAATCCATCTCAGAAACTAGCGACGTGGATGTTCACGCCATCACTCTTGCAGAGTATGAAAGCTCTGGAATGACCAGAGCAACTATGAACAAGGCCGAGCATCATTTCGCAGCGACAATCACTGAAAGATTTGAAATTGCGGCTGCACTCTGCGGTCAGCCGAACCGATTGATCTACTTGTATGTTCCTGAGCTCGATCAGGCCGCTCACCGTTTTGGTGTAAATAGCAATCAGTGGCGTGAACTACTCAGCGAACTAGATGTCGCCGTTGCAGGTTTCGCACAATGCCTTGGTGAGCGAGTGGGCGTGCTCGTCACTGCCGATCACGGCATCATCGACATCTCACAAGACAGGCACGTCTATTTAGATTTGATCAGCGAGCTTGAGGGAAAGGTTTTAGACGTTGGTGGCGACCCTAGAGTTGCATACGTTTACCTGCAACCAAACGCGAACCAGCAGCAGATCGTGACTGCAATTGACGATTACTGCTCAGGCAGGGTCGAGACCTTTAGGCCTGACGAGTTGGTTGAACTGGGCTTGTGGCAGGCCGAATTGCTCGAGCTTTCAGACTTGTTGCCCGATTTGATTGTCATTGCTATTGCAGACGTAGCGATTTATCATCGCAACTTTGCCAGGACAACCAGCTTGAAGATGGTCGGTCAGCACGGTGCGCTGTCTGACGTTGAAATAAAGGTGCCGCTAATCAGGCTCGGAGCCTATTAGTCTTCTTCGCTCTTGGTTCCCTGGACGATTTCATCGAAACTCGGAATAGAAGGTCTTGAGTTTCTTCTGGTTGGCGCCGGCTTCGGTTCGAATTCATCGGGAGCAATCTGAGGTTCTTCGCCCAATTCAAAATGCACTGCCTCTGGCTCGCTGATTATCAAGTCAATTGTTTGGGTTTCTGTTGTCGGTTCAGGCATGTCTGCCTGGCGCATCAAGCGTTCTTCACGTTTTTTCTTAAGTGCATCGAGCAAATCAGCGGTTGGCGCAATATCTTCTGCTGGTGCAGGCAACTCAACGCGTTCGTTAGCTCGGCCAATTGGAATTACCGCCTCGACTAATTGGGTGTCGGCAAGTGATTCGGTGAGGTTTTGTTTAACCTCGGGCTCGGCAATTTCGGGTGCGGTTCTCAGGCGTCCAAAGTTAGCCTCGCTGATTGAATTTTGCGTCGATAGAGTGACGGCCAACTCATTCTCTGGCGAGAGCAGCAATCGCTTTGGATCGAAAGACCAGGTTGCTGCGGCCAATTTGCCATCGTGCTCAAATCGCACCGAAACTAGCCACTGGTGGTTTTCGTCGCGAGCTGCAAACCAGTCGAAACTCGAAACGCCACTCGATTCGAGTCTGCTCGCAATGATCTCACCGAATTCGATGTGGCTGATGTCGTTGTACCGGTCGCCGGCGATCGATATGCGAACGCTTAGTGCGCTTGCGATGACGTGGGTGAGTTCGTCAAGAACCGGTGCTGCGAATTTTTCGATGTAGCTGCGTGGGTCACCTGATCTGGCGATAAGTTCTTCGACGGAAGAGCCAGATCGAATCTCGCTCTGAATCTCTCTTGGAGTCATGGCTACAGAGCTTGCAGTTCTAGGGCTGCTTGCACGGATGGCACTGCGAAGTGAGTCATCAATAAGAAGTCTGTGCTGCTCGCCGGTTAGGGTTTCGAGCAAAAGGTATTCACCGTCGTTGCCGTTTAGCCTTAGCTCACTCATGAGTCGACTCCTTCTGCGAAAAGTTTGCCACTGGCCGAGCGATAAATCTGGCATTTGCTGGGGCGAGTGTTGTTGCTTTTGAAAGAAATATGGCTAAACTCGGCGTGGATTGTTTGCTATTTCATTCATTTGGATGCAAACTATGCACGCTTACAAGAATGAACTGAAAGGTAGCGAATGGCCGCCGATTACGATGCACCCAAAAAGACCGACGATGATGCCGAATCACTGGATGCCATCAAGGAGCGCTCAGCGCCAACTTCAGCAGGATCTCTAGACTCCGAAGAAGTGAGCATCGACGAGGATCACGATCGTGAAAACCTCATCGACGAAGCCCTAAACGTCATGGTCGTTCCGCCACAGACCGACGAATTCACTTGCTCGGAATGCTTCATCGTGAAGCACAAGTCAATGCTCGCCAAGAAAAAGGGCAAATACGGCGACGTTTGTGTTGAATGCGCCTAGTTTTTTAGGCTGCTAATCAACTCTTCGGCTCGTCGAGTCGAAATCAACAAATACGGTGTTTCGTCGTTTTCGTCGATCACCTGAACCTTGACTAGACCAGGTAGGCCGCCTTTTAGAGCCAAAAATGACCTCGAATCTAACAGTGGGCCTCGCTCGGCAAATTGATTCTCGGCAGAAATTGATTCGGCTGCACCTAGTACGCTGCGCGGAATGTCTGCAGAACCGATTTGCAGCGCATCCCTGGTGACGATGATTCTTTTAGCTACGGCTAGGCGAAGCCCAATCGACAAGGCCGTGAGCGTTAACCCGCCGATGGTGCCGACCGTTTGGTTTAGCGGTGCGAAAACCAGCCAAACCGCCGGCGCAAACAATAGATTCGGCAAGAACGAAGTCACATTCGGCAGTTGCCATTCCTTGAAAAGGGCTTGAGTATCAGGTGTTTGAGCCATGAACTTAGACTACGCTCTAACTTTGATGACTGACCTTCCCGTATTAATCGTGACCGCCGGCGAGCTGCCGAGCTATGCGCATCCAGGAGATGCAGGGGCAGACCTGCGCAGTTCTGAGTCACTGGTTATAGAGCCGGGCCATCGGGCAACTGTTGCCACCGGCGTTTCGATTGCATTGCCTGCCGGTTTTGTCGGTCTTGTGCATCCAAGAAGCGGCCTCGCCGCAAAACACGGAATCACGGTGTTGAACTCACCCGGAACGATCGATGCGGCATATCGCGGGGAAATCAAGGTCACACTCTTGAACACAGATCTCGAACAGCCTTTCAAGATTGAAGTGGGCGACAGGATTGCCCAATTGCTTATTCAGTCGATTGAGCGCGCACGCTTTATGCAGGTCGAATATCTCCCGGATTCGCACAGAGGCGAAGCCGGTTTCGGTTCGACGGGAGCTCAATAGTGAACGATCAAAATAGCCAGCTCGGCCCCTTTGATAGCGAGCAACAGCAAGATGTAAAACCGTACGTCGACTTTGGTTCGATCAGGATTGAACCGAAACCAGAACTGCAGATCTCTGTCGAGGTCGAAGATCAAACCAGCAGGGTAGTTGCTGTGACACTTGACTATCAAAACTCAAAGCTTCAGGTGATGGCTTTCGCCGCACCACGCACCGAGGGAATTTGGACTGACATTCGTTCCGCAGTTGCGCAGAACATTGTGGCTCAAGGCGGCGAGGTCGAAGAGGGTTACGGCGCGATCGGCGCCGAACTGGTTGCCAAGCTTCCGTTGGTGGATGATCAGGGGCGCGCTGCCGGTTATCGACTTGCTCGCTTCATCGGTTTCGATGGGCCACGCTGGTGCTTGCGCGGAACCGTTGGCGGAGCCGCCATGACTGATCCCAAAGCCGCGGCAGACATTAATGACTTGTTTAGATCGATAATCGTTCACCGCGGAGACACACCACTTCCTCCTGGCGAAGCTCTTCCGCTAAATGTACCGGTCGGTTCGGTGTTGCCACCAGGCATGAAGGCCTAATGCCAGAGAAAAACGAAAACGAGAAGTTAGCTGCGGCTGCGGCCGCGAAGCTCGGCATCCGCAAAGTTGGCGACAAGCACGAGTTTGACCACAAGTCGCTGCTAGCCGGCATGGGTGGTCTACAAGGCATTCTCGAATCTGTCGTTCCTGGTTTCTTATTCGTTTTAGTTTTTGCCGTCTGGCATCAGGTAGCCGCCGCAGTCATTACGTCTGCAATCGCATCCGTGGCTTTCATAATCTTTAGAATCGCGACCAAAAAACCACTCACCAATGCAATCGCCGGCCTGCTGGGAATCGGAGTTGCTTCGTTTCTAGCATTCAGGGATGGCGGAAACACCCGAGACTACTTTTTGACCGGATTTGTCACCAATATCACCTATTTGGTTCCGCTAGCAATTTCGGTGTTGATTCGGTGGCCGCTAATTGGCCTAATTGCCGGATTGCTGCTTGGCGAAAAGACGACCTGGCGAAAGAACAAGCGCGAAATGCGGGTCTTCACGGCGGCCACGCTGCTTTGGGTAGGGCTATTCTCGGCTCGCCTAATTGTGCAGTGGCCGATGTACTTGTCGAACAACCTAGAGGCGCTTGGAATAGCTCGATTAGTCATGGGGCTACCGCTCTATGCCGCGTGCATTTGGGTCACGTGGCTCATGCTCAGAGGGGTCATTCAGCGCCGTTCGTAGTGGTAATTTTGACTTAGCAACGCGGCTATTGATTGAGGAATAGATGTCAAAGGTAAACAGTTTCGGTTCGGCAGCAGAACTAAAGGTCGGAAGCAAGTCATACAAGATCTTTCGTCTTGATGCAGTCGAGGCATCGACCCTCCCTTACAGCTTGAAGATTCTGCTTGAGAACTTGCTTCGAACCGAAGATGGCGCAAACATCACCGCCGACCACATCAAGGCTCTAGTCGACTGGGTTCCAGCCGCAGAACCTGACACCGAAATTCAATTCACTCCAGCTCGCGTGATCATGCAGGACTTCACTGGCGTGCCTTGTGTTGTCGACCTGGCCACAATGCGTGAGGCCGTAGCCGAACTCGGCGGAGACCCGAAGCGAATTAACCCACTTGCACCCGCCGAAATGGTAATTGACCACTC
>CANGGA010000005.1 GCA_947453285.1 Microbacteriaceae bacterium
ATAGCTGAGTCCGAGAATGCCGAGCGTGATTACACCGACTGCGCTCTTAGTTGAATTCCTCACCAGGCAAACTCCTCTGCGTGAATTTGATAGTCAGGGGTGCCGGCGGCCTTGAGGCTGCGCTCGACGGCGTGGGTCCAGGCAACCGGCCCACAGACGTAAATGTCAGAGTCTTTGACCTTAGGGGCCATCTGCAGCAAGCGTTCTAGGTCGCTGCGACCGTGATCGTCGACATTGAGCCAGCTGGTGCCGGTGCCGCGCTTGCCTTCTAACACGTGCAATCTGAAGCCACGGCGGCGCGCAATCTCACGGGTCTCTTCGAGCAGTGAAGCGTCGCCCTCATCGCGAACGCGATAGATGATTGTCACATCGCCCGGGCGTGCAGCTATCGATTCGGCAAGTGCACGAATCGGCGGAATGCCGATTCCCGAAGCAATCAAAACCACGTTTTCGCGAGTGCGGCGATCTTCGGTGAAAACACCATACGGGCCTTCGAGCATTACGCGGGTTGCGGGTTTGATGTGTTGCAAAAGATTTGTGTCGTCGCCACGAGCACCAACAGTGAAGCGAACAAACTTGTCATTCGGTGCGGCAGAAATTGAGAATGGGTGCGGTCTCCACCACTGCGAAAAGGTCAGAGGTCGAAGCATATAGAACTGGCCCGCTTCGCCACCGAGCTTCGCAATGTTCTTGCCGGTTACATAAATAGAAACCGTGTCGCTCGACTCGCGCTGAACTTTTGCAACTCGAGTAACGCTTAGCAAGCCACGGATGACCGGCTTGGCAACTCGGTACCAAACCACGTTGAAAAGTACGAAAAGGTAAAGCGATACCCAGTAGACAAGTGCAATTGGTTTTCCGGCGATGTCGCTGCCGGTTGAGAACTGGTGAGGAATCGCAAGCAGCACAGATCCGTAAGCGAAGATGTGAATTAAATACCAAGCTTCGTAGGTGACCGCTTTGCGAGCAAAGTTCAACGAAGTCACGACAACGAGCACCATCAAAACAAAAGCAAAGGTTGCGGTTAGCAAGTCGCCGATTGAGGTAATCATCGAGAAGAACTCGTCGATGATGTTTTTGCCGTCGGTGCGAGCATATTGAAGAACCGATGAACCGAAGTGTGCGATTACCAAATAGAGAATCGGTTTGCCGAGTTTCTTGTGAGCGATGGTTACTTTGTCGTGGCCGTAGTAGTGGTCTAGCCAGGGGATTCGAGCGATTAGAAGAATGTCGATGAGCAGAAGATCGGTTGCTATCAACGCGGTGAGGCGGTCGACTGCGCTAATGATTGAGCCCAGGTCGGTGATGCTCTTGAGGCCACCGTTAACCAAAAACATTGCGACGACGGCAACCACGCTCGCCCATCCGAGAATTTCAATGAAGTCTTGGCCGCGCTTTAGTTCGTGCCACTTTTTGATGCCAAGGCGAACGCGGGTCTTTGGCTGGGTCAGCATAAGAGCCGGGCGGGTGCCTTGCATTTCGGTCATGGGGCCAGTCTGTTTGGCTTGCTTGTGAGTTGTCTGGGAACAAGCAGTATGTCGCCTGTTATTTGTTCAAGGTCTATTCTTAGCCCATGACCGCCTTGCCTCTTGTAAGAACATTCACCGATGCCTCTGGCATCGAAATCACCTTCTATGAATGGCCTGTTGCTAAGCCCAAAGCCGCCATCCAGTTGGTTCACGGCCTGGGCGAGCATGCTCGTCGCTATGACCACGTAGCCGCCGAGCTAAATCGTCACGGTTACTCGGTTTATGCCGATGACCACCGCGGTCACGGCCAGACCGGCGCCTCGATGATTGCCGCGCACCTGACCAAGCAAATGGGTCAACTTGGCACCGGCGGAATGCGCGCCACCATAAACCAAATTCACGAACTGACTGACCTCATTCACATCGAGAACCCAGGTGTCGAGCTGTTTCTGTTTGGGCACTCACTCGGCGCGATGATCAGCCAAAAGCTGCTGAACCAGCACTCAGGCGACTACCGTGGCGTGATTCTAAGCGGTTCGACCCTGATGGTGCCTGGCATCGCCAAGACCGACGGGTTCAACAAGCGCTGGAAGAATACGCCAAACGCAAGCGGCAAAGAGTGGCTGGCCAGCGACGAGTCGGTTGGTCGCGCGTTTATGGCAGACCCACTGTGTTTTCCCGAGTCGGCAGCTAAGGCGTTTGGGCTAATGAACGCCGCGGTCTTGAGTGGTGTTCCGAGCCGCAAGATCGATGCAGACAAACCGATTCTGATTTTCACGGGGAGCGAAGACCCGATTGGTGCAGAACGAGGCAACAAGATGCTGATGAATGCATACCGTCGCGCTGGCGTTCACGATGTGACCCTCATTGTTTATGAGGGAATGCGCCACGAAACCCTCAACGACGTGAACCAGGATGAAGTCTTGGCAGACATCCTTGCCTGGTTAGAAGAGTCGCTCGAAGGCTAGTCTTTGGGTTTAATTTGGCAGGCAGCTTCGGCCTGATCGATTGGGTTGAGCAGCAGGTCTTGAACCTCAGGGTGCGTTTCAAAATATTTGACAACATAGGGGCAAACCGGAACGACCTTTTCGTCGAAGTTTTCGCGAATGTCTGCGAGTGAATCGCGGACCAAGATTGCCGCAAGGCTCTTGCCTCGATGTTCAGGGTTTACCTCTGTGTGAACCAGGTGCAACTCGCCGTCGCGAGCAACATAGTCAGAGTGCCCGACCTTTTCGCCATCTAGCCAGATCTCGTGGCGCTTCAACTCGGGGTTGTGAATTACTTCGGTGCTCATGCTGTTAATCTCTTTCTTGTGCCAGCAAACAAGTTGTTCTTCGGAGATAACCTCTCTCATCTGAACTCTATTGCAGATGGCTCTGTTCAACTGGTCTACATCGACCCACCGTTTAACACCGGCCGCAGGCAGACCCGAGGCAAGTCAGAGACTAGCCGCGTTGAGTCGGGCGGCCGCGTTGGCTTCAAAGGGCAACAGTATGAAATCATCCGTGAGACCGTGCTCAGCTATGACGACGAGTTTGCCGACTACTGGAGTTTTCTAGAACCGCGACTCGAGCAGGCCTGGCGAGTTCTCAATGAAACCGGCACTCTGTATTTGCATCTCGACTATCGCGAGTCGCACTATGCCAAAGTTTTGCTCGATGCACTTTTTGGTCGCGACTGTTTTTTGAACGAAATCATTTGGGCATATGACTACGGCGGCAAGGCAAAGAATCGTTGGCCCTCGAAGCACGACACCATTTTGGTGTATGTGAAAGACCCGAAGAAATACTTTTTCGACAACGCCGAAGTAGATCGTGAGCCATACATGGCGCCCGGATTAGTGACGCCTGAAAAAGTTGCACTCGGCAAACTGCCAACCGATGTTTGGTGGCACACGATTGTTTCGCCAACCGGAAAAGAGAAGACGGGCTACCCGACACAGAAACCCGAAGGCATCTTGCGTCGAATCATCCAGGCCTCATCGAAACCGGGCGATCTAGTGCTCGACTTCTTCGCCGGTTCGGGCACAACCGGTGCGGTTGCGGCTGCGCTCGGCAGAAACTTTATTCTTGTCGACCAGAATCCCGAGTCAATCGAAGTGATTACATCGAGATTGAATAAAGCCGGCGTTGCTTTCGATCTAGTGAAGTAACTGCGACCACGGCAAACGACAGCAAGATAATCAGCGATGCAGCTGCCATCGCCATTCCGTAGTTTTCACCACCCGGACGACTAATCAAGCGATAAAGAACAACCGGAAGAGTGGATTGGTTTCCGTAGCTGAGCAAAGACGCCGCACCAAACTCACCAATTGAAATCAGATAGGCGAATGCAATCGAATTGCGCAGCGGCCCGATGATGACCGGCAGTTGAATTTGCCACCAGGTCTGCCAACGGTTTGCCCCTGCGTTGCTTGCCGCCTCAATGAGCTCTATCGGAATCAGGTCGTGGGCGCCAATCATTTGCTGAACCACAAGCGGAATCGCCAACACCGCCTGAACGATAGGCACCACCAACCAGGCGTATTCATAAGGAAACAGGCCAGAGCCGAACGAAACCAAGAACCCGAAACCGAGCAAGACACTCGAGATGCCAAGCGGCAGAACGAACCAGAAGTGCATCCAGCGGTGTCGGTGGCCTAGGCGTGCGACCAGAGTGCCTACGACCACCGCGATGAAGGCGGCGACGGTCGCGTTTCTAAGCGAGTTAGCCAAAGACTGCCAAACCGAAATATCAAGGATGTCGCGTGCACCAAGCGATGCCAGATTGCTTAGGTTCTCGATGGTCAGACCATTAATGAGTATCGAGGCGATGGGAACTACAAAAAATGCAACCACGAAGGTTAGCAACGCCAAAACCGAACGCTTGCTTGCCCGTTTTATGGGGCTATACATTTCGGCCGAACTGTTTTCGATTCTGGTCGGCTTAGACAGCGAAAATGCCAAGACCGTGATTGCTGTTTGAATGAGAGCGAGTGCGCCTACCAAATTCAAGTTCAGGCGATTGTTGAGTGCAAAGTAGATCATCGTTTCGATTGACTCGAATCTGCTGCCACCGAAAACCAAAACGATTCCGAAGCTGGTAACGCAATAGAGAAATACCAAAACCGATGCGTTAAAAATCGCAGATCGAAGAATCGGCAAATGAACCCGACGGATTGTGCCAAAGGTTGAAGCGCCATCGATTTGCGCCGATGAATCGAGGTTTGAATCAATCGAGCCCCATACGCTGCCAACCATTCGCACGATTACCGAAATGTTAAGAAAGGCATTGGCTATCAGAATCGCGAGCCAACCCGGTAGCGATCTGATTGGCTGAAGAGCGATTGCAACCACAATCGTTGGCAAGACAAAAGGCACAGCCAACAAACTGCGCATCATTTTCGAACCGAAGAAACTGCGGCGATACAGCACGAACGCCATCGGCAGGCCAATCGCGAGACAGATTGCCACCGATGCGATTGCCTGCCAAAGGGTAAACCAAACGACGGGGCCTACCTCAGGTGCGAAGATGGCCGAAAGCGAGTTGGCTGAAATCGCGCGACTGAGAATTCGGGCAAGCGGAAAATAGAAGAACAGGCCCATGAATACGAATGGGCCAACCCAAGCTATTGCGCGAAGAGCTCTGCCCATGCCTTTAACCATTCATCGCGCTTAGCGTTAACATCGAGTTCGCCACCCACTGGCACTGGAGCCATCGGGGCAAACTGAGCCCACGAGTCAGGCAGAGCGGTGCCAGAGACCACCGGATAGACATACATCGAACCTGGCAGCGAAGCCTGGAATTCTGCAGATTGCAAGAACTTCACGAAGAGCTTTGCGAAGGCCTTATTCTTCGAGCCAGCAAGCACGCCGGCATATTCGGTTTGCCGATAGCAGCTATCTAGCAGCGCCTCGGTTTGGCTCTCGCCGTTCTCGCGAACTTCATCGGCAGGCGAAGATGAGTAGCTCAAAACGATTGGGTAGTTGCCCTTGCCGCTTGAACCGCTGAAGTCTGTGTAATAAGCGTCTTCCCAACCGGCAACAACTTTAACGTTGTTGTTCTTGAGTGCCTGCCAATATGCCTGCCAACCTTTTTCACCAAATACCGAAACGGTTGCGGCTAAGAAGCCGAGCCCGGTCGATGAAGTGCTTGGGTTTTCAAGAACGGTAAGGCCATCGAATGCCGGCTTGATCAGATCTTTGATTGACGCTGGCGCAGCTTGCTCGTGATTTGCGAACCAGGTCTTGTCGTAGTTCATGCAAACGTCACCGTAGTCAATCGCGGTGAGCTCGCCATCGATGATTTTGTTTTCGGAGGCAACACCGGCGAAGGTGTTGTCGATTCCATAAACGGCGTCGCCGATTGGGGCATCCTTGGTTAGAACTAGCTTGTTGGTCATCGCCCCGGCGTCGCCGGCTTTCAACAAGTGAACAACTACACCTGTTTGTTTAGTGAACGATGCAAGCAACTCTTTAGAGATCGAAACGCTGTCGTGAACGACCACGGTCAGTTCTGAAGCCTGGCTCGATGAAGTTGCACATGCGGTAAGTGAAACGGCGGTAATGATTGTTGCTGCAAAAATCGCAGCGGCTTTGATTAGCTTTTGCACTTTCGTGCCCTTTCTGTCGAATGGGCACGGGTTAGAGGTCCTCCCTGCGCTGGCATTACCCAAATCAGGTTTGACGGTCGAAGACGAACTAGTCTTCCTCTCAGATCGGTTGCACCGAACTCCCGTGTATCTCAATGGTAAACGAAAACCCCCAGCACATGGCCAGGGGTTTTCGATGAAACGATTGTTTAGTGAGCAGACGCTGCAGCAGCTGCCTCGCGTGCTTCTTGAGATGCCGAGGTGTTTCGAAGAGCCGGAGCCTTAACGAAGAACGACATCGCGAATGCAACCGCGACAACAACAGACGCCCAGATAAATACCTGAACGGCAGAGTTCGCGAAACCGACCTTGAATGGCTCTGCCAAACGCGGGTCTAGCTTGCTCAAGAACGACGAGTCGGTCTTGAGTTGGTCGCCTAGACCGCTTGCTGCACCGCTCTTCATCGACTGCAAGAACGCTACGTTGTTTGGGTCGGCCAAAACCTTAGGGTCTTGAGCCGCCTCGAAAACACCTGCTGCAATGGTCTTGTCTTTGAACGCGTTGCCAATGGTTTCGCCAAGGCTGTTGAACAAGATTGAGATGAACACGGCAACACCGAGGGTTCCACCCATTTGTCTGAAGAAGGTTGCTGACGAAGTCGCAACACCAACCTCAGAAGCAGGAACCGACTGCTGCGAGACCAACGTAAGGGTCTGCATTAGCTGGCCAAGGCCTAGGCCGATGATGACCATGCCGATTGCGATCTGCCAGTAGGCCATGTGAGCGCTGTACGAAATCATGTAGACGTAGCCAACCAGCATCAAGAAGGTTCCGGTAACCAAGAAGATCTTGTATTGACCGGTCTTGCGAGTTACTTGACCAGAGACCACGGTTGCGGTCATCAGACCGGCAACCATCGGCAACATCATGAAGCCAGACTCGGTAGGAGATGCGCCGTTAACCAACTGCAAGAGCAGCGGCAAGGTCATCATTCCACCGAACATTCCGAAACCGATGATTACACCGACGACGGTCGACATCGAGAACGCGCTCGACTTGAAGAGCTTGAGCGGAAGAAGCGCTGTTTCGCCGGCTGCTCGCTCGGCAAGAATGAACGCGATGATTCCAACGCCACCGACGACATACATCATGATTGACTGCGAGCTAGACCAGCCCCAGTCGTTTCCGTTTTCTGCAACGAGCAACAGTGGAACCACGGCCATGATGATGGTGACAGCACCCCACCAGTCGATCTTCTGTGGCTTTGCAATGTGAGGAACGTGCAAGAAGGTAACCACCATGAATAGCGCAACTGCACCGACTGGAAGGTTAATCAAGAACACCCAACGCCATCCGTTGATCCAGAGAATCTGTGGTGCGCTAGCAAACAAGCCACCGACAACCGGGCCAAGAACCGAAGAGGTTCCGAACACTGCCAAGAACATTCCCTGGTAGCGAGCGCGCTCGCGCGGAGGCACGATGTCTGCAAGAACTGTAATCGCGAGTGAGAACAAACCACCCGCACCGATTCCCTGAACAGCACGGTAGCCGGCGAGCTGATACATGTCGAGTGCGAAACCACACAAGACCGAACCAAGCAAGAAGATTGAGATCGCGATGATGAACATGCGACGACGACCAAAGATGTCGCCGAGCTTTCCATAGATAGGTGTCGCGATGGTTGAGGTAATTAGGTAGGCGGTGGTCACCCAAGCCTGCAGTTCTAGACCCTTGAGGTCATCGGCGATAGTGCGCATTGCCGAACCGACAACGCTCTGATCTAGTGCCGAAAGGAACATACCTGACATGAGGCCGATGAGCACGAGAATGATCTCGCGGTGGCTCATCTGTTCGCCTGATTTTGCAGCTGCTATAGCTGCTTCTTTACGTGCTGCACGCGCCACGAAAGTCTCGTTTCTGTTAAAAGGTGTGCTTTAGATGCCTTGATTTAGGCTTGAGCCGTGTTCCAGCCTAAACGCCAAACTCCAACTAAGGGTATAAACCTTTTGCATCTGGGGATTATTTCGGCATTTGGGCTGATTTTGGCCCTATTAATAGGCACGGATGTCGCGCTCGCGGCCACCCCAACGCCTACTCCAACGCCGAGTTCATCCAGTTCGCCCAGCCCCACGGCAATTGGCGACCCGACAGGATTCACCACTCCAACTCCCACACCGACAACTCCGATCGTTTGCGGAGTGGGTTGCTTCAACCCGACTCTCTATTCAATCGACAAGGCAGCTTCGCTCTGGGTAGTGGTCAACAAGACCAGGCCGCTTTCGCCGCTTGCCTATAAACCGAAACTCGACGCATCGATCAATCTTGCGGTGCCGGCAGCCGATGGTTATCGCAAACTAAAGGCCGCGCTTTCGAAATCTGGAAACGGCACTCTTTGCTTGAACAGTGGTTACAGAAGTTTTAACACTCAGACCTATACCTACAACACCGACGTTGCGCGTTATGGAAAAAAAGTTGCCGAGACACTCGCCGCTCATCCTGGTTATAGCGAACACCAAACCGGATTAGCCGCAGACGTTTCGACAACAGCGCTCGGTTGCAAAATTACAAACTTTGGTTCGTCAAAGGCATCTGCCTGGATAGCAAAGAATGCATATCTCTATGGATTCATCGTGCGTTACCCGAATGGCGAAACTGCAACAACCGGCTATCAATATGAACCGTGGCACTTGCGTTTCGTAGGCGTTGAACTAGCAACCCAAATGAATGTCGCTAAAATTTCGGTGCTAGAAAAATTCTGGGCACTGCCCGCAGCGCCGAATTACAAAAACTAGAACTAATTACAAAAATGTTTAGGCGAGCGACTAGTTAGTCAAGAACGCTGTCGACAAGTTCTTTCGCTGCGACCTGAACTTCGCGCAAGTGTGCATCGCCCTTGAACGATTCACCATAGATCTTGTAAACATTTTCTGTTCCCGAAGGTCTCGCGGCAAACCATGCGCTCTCGGTAACAACCTTGAGTCCACCGAGCGCTGCACCGTTGCCAGGTGCGTGAGTGAGAATCTGCTTGATTGGTTCACCGGCAAGTTCGCTTGCGGTGACCGACTCCGCTGAAATCTTGCCGAGCTTTGCTTTCTGCTCGAGCGTCGCCGGAGCATCGATGCGCTCGTAAGAAGGTGCACCATATTTCGAAGTGAGATCAACGTAGTGCTGGCTCGGAGTCTTTCCGGTGACAGCAGTTATCTCGCTGGCAAGCAGCGCGAGAATCAGGCCATCCTTGTCTGTCGACCAGGCCTTGCCGTCATGTCGCAAGAAGCTGGCCCCCGCCGATTCTTCGCCGCCGAAGCCAACCGAGCCATCGATTAGTCCAGGCACGAACCACTTGAAACCAACCGGCACCTCAATCAACTTGCGGCCGAGAGCCTTGACCACGTGGTCGAGGATCGAAGACGAAACCATTGTCTTGCCAACCGCGGCATCGGCAGCCCAGCCAGAACGGTGGCGATATAGATAGTCGATGCACACGGCCAAGAAGTGGTTTGGGTTCATTAGCCCGGCGTCGCTCGTCACGATTCCGTGGCGATCTGCGTCTGCGTCGTTGCCAGTTGAAATCGTGAAGCGGTCTTTGTCTGCAATTAGTGATGCCATCGCGTGTGGCGAAGAGCAGTCCATGCGAATCTTTTCATCCCAGTCGAGAGTCATGAAACCAAACTGAAAGTCAACGTTTGGGTTGACCACGGTCAGGTTCAAGTTGAAGCGTTCGCCGATTGCTCCCCAGTAGTCAACCGATGCACCACCCATCGCGTCTGCTCCAATTGAGACTTTCGAATCGCGGATCTCGTCGAGGTTCAAAACCTCGCCTAATTGCGAAATATAGTTCTCGCGAAAATCGAAAAGTTGTGCGTTCGCTTTTGCTCGTTTGACCGCGCGCATGCCGTCGAGAATGATTTCGTTTGCTCGAGCCGCAATCCAGTTGGTGGCATCGCTATCAGCAGGACCGCCGTGTGGAGGATTGTATTTGAAACCACCATCGCCCGGTGGGTTGTGCGAAGGAGTGATTACTAAACCGTCTGCGAGAGCAGCCGAACCTTCTGCCATGCCGAGGTTGTGATTGATGATTGCAACCGAAACCGCTGGAGTAGGAGTGAAGCCACCATCGCGATCAACGAGTGCAACAACATCGTTGCCGGCAAGAACTTCGAGCGCAGTTTCTTGAGCCGGGCCAGAAAGCGCGTGCGTGTCTTTGCCGACATAGATCGGGCCATGAATGTTTTCGCGACGACGAAACTCGACAATCGCCTGCGTGATTGCGGCGATGTGGTCTTCATTGAACGAGCCGCTCAAAGACGAACCGCGGTGACCGCTGGTTCCGAAGGTGACCTTCTGTTCGGCCGTGCTGACATCCGGGTGAATTTCGTAATAGGCATCAATCAACTTGTTGATGTCGATTAGGTCACTTTGTTGCGCCTTTTGCCCGGCTCGCACTGTCATGTATCAATTTTGACCATTAACCTTTATCTATGCCAAAGAAATCGACGAACGCCTCGACCAAGAAGAAGATTTATGCCTACCTTGGGCCGGTGGGCACCTTTACCGAGCTAGCCCTCGCACAGGTCGCGGCCGCCAAAGGGCAGGTCTGGCTTCCGGTTTCTCACGTGCAAGAGGCAATCGACCTCGTCATTAGCAAGCAGGCCCACCGCGCAATCGTTCCGGTTGAGAACTCGATCGAGGGCGGGGTCTCGGCGACTCTCGATGCCCTAGCTGCCACAGAAAACATTCGCATTTATGGCGAATATCTGGTCAATGTGAAGTTCGACCTCGTTGCTCGCCCGGGCACCAAACTCACGGATGTGCGCACAGTCGCAACCCATCCGGTGGCTTATGCGCAGACTCGCAATTGGCTAAACGACAACCTGCCGAAGCACCATCACCTGCCAACCACTTCAACCGCGGCTGCTGCAGCCGAGTTGCTGCAGAGCGACATCGCTCAGGCAGCAGTCGCCGCTTCGACCATCACCGACCACTACAAGGTCAAGGTCATTGCCAAGAACATCGGCGATAACAAGAATGCGCAGACTCGCTTCATTCAGATCGGTTTGGCTGGTTCGTTGGCAGAGCGCACTGGCAGCGATAAAACTTCTGTGATTGTCGAGCTGCCAATCGATCGCCCCGGTGCATTGCTCGAAATGCTTGAGCAGTTTGCAGCGCGTGGCGTAAACCTTTCGCGAATCGAATCACGACCAATCGGTGATCGTCTCGGTCGCTATCGTTTCAACATCGACGTGCAGGGTCACATTGACGACGATGCGGTTGCCGAGGCGCTCAAGGGACTTCACCGATTCAGCCCAAAGGTTATTTATCTCGGATCATATGCGCGAGCAGATAAAGAGAAGTCGGTTCACGAAGGCAATAACTCAAACCCTGAGTTTGCGTCTGCCGATGCCTGGTTGAAAAAACTTAAGAGCGCACGCTAATTGCGCGCGGCTTAACTTCAAACTCAACTTCAAGAATTATTCCGACGGCATCGCCATCGAGTTGCAATTCAACCTTTGCCTCTGGCAAGACTCGCACTTTTTTGCCGGCAAGGTTTTCTAGGGTTTTTACATTTGCCGTTGCGTCGAGCAACTTGCGACCGGCACGCGTTGTGCGAAAAACATTGTTGCCAATGGTCACGCGCGACCAGAAATCTATCCAGTCAATAAATCGACGAGGGCCAATCACCGCAACATCGAGCTTTCCGTCGTCTAGCGCTGCGTCGGGCATCATTGAGATGCGCCCGGGGAGCAGGCCAACATTGCCAACAAGAAGTGTCAGAACTTTTACGGTGCGAGTTTCGCGACCGTCTACTTGAACCGAAAGCCTGTGATATTTCAGCGGCATCGATTTGAAACCCGACTCAACGTAGGCGATCCAGCCGAGTCGGCGCTTTCGGTCTGCGTCGGTGTTCAACATGATTTTTGCGTCGAGGCCGATGCCGGCCATTACTGCGAAGAGTCTTTCGAGACGAGTGCCATCTTCGAGAATTACGCGAGCGAGGCCCATATCGATTGGGTGGGCGATGCCGAAGAGTGCGCGCTGCACCTGAACGCCGATGTCATCGAGTTGAATGCCGAGGTTGCGGGCGAGAACGTTTCCGGTTCCGATTGGCACGATGCCAACCGTGGCGGTCGAGTTTGCGCTGGCGACCGCCTCGAGCACGGTGCGCACCGTGCCATCTCCGCCGGCAACAACTATATGGGTTGCCTTTTGCGCAATTGCTCGAAGGGCTTGGGCGGCTCCGGTTTCATCGGCGTCGGTTTTGAGCCAAAGCGTCGGCTCCCAACCTAGGGGAATCAGCGCAGATTCGACCGCAGACCTGAGTTTTCTTAGGTCAACGCGACCTGGGTAATAGATCACCGCCGCGCGATTGCTTTTCTTTGGCACGTTGTCAGCCTAGCCATCGAAGAAAAGTAGACATAGGGGAACATTTTTCTGTGTTCGACTTGCCCTATATGCCAATCTTTACTTGGAAGGCGGGGCAAAGTGGTAGCGACTCAGAAACTATTGGTGGTTGAAGACAACCAGTTCATGCGCGCACTAATTTGCGAACTGCTTGAGAACGAAGGCTTCGAAGTTGAGGCCGTTGAAACTGCGGCAGCGGCGGTGACTGCAGCGGCGAGTTTCGACCCTGATGCCGCAATTCTTGATGTGGAGCTCGGCGCTGGACCAAACGGATTCGATCTCGCTCGAATTCTTCGCGAGTCGGCACCCGAGATTGGTCTGGTCTTCTTAACCAACATCCCAGAGCCAAAGACCATTGGCGTCGACAACCGCTCGATTCCGAAGGATGCCGCCTACCTAGTCAAAGAGTCAGTCGGAAACATTGAACTCTTGCTCAAGGCAATCAAGGCGAGCCTTCGTGGGCGAGTGAGCCCAGAGCTTCGCCAAGACCGTGAGACCCACTCGCTCTCAAACCTTTCGCGCTCTCAGCTTGACCTGCTGCACATGGCAGCGCTCGGTCTATCGAACGGCGAGATTGCACAGCGTCGCGGAACCACGGTTCGCGCGGTAGAGAACTTGTTCAAGCGTGCAATCGAATCGGCCGGCATTGAAGTCGGCCCCGGCGAACACGGACGAGTGCTTGCTGTTCGCAAGTACATCGAGACCGTAGTTCTGCCAAAGAGCTAGACACCTCTAGTTCTTGGGGCCAACTAGGCCCAAAAGGTAGGCTAGTCAGGTGATTGACCCAAACCTGCTCAGAGAAAACCCAGATGCCATCAAGGCATCTCAGCGCGCTCGCGGCAACGACGAATCAATCGTCGACGATGCAGCCAAGGCAGATGCCACCTGGCGCAAGAGTTTGCAAGAGTATGAATCACTTCGCGCCGAGCAGAACGCCGCCGCCAAATTGGTGGGTGCTGCCTCTAAAGAAGACCGCCCAGCGCTCATTGCAGCGGGCCAGGTATTGGCAGACAAGGTAAAGGCAGCGCTCGAGATTGCCAACGCGGCCGAAGCGCACTTAAACGAAATCATTTGGAAGATCGAAAACGTTGTCATCACCGAGGTGCCAAGCGGTGGCGAAGAGAACTTCAAGGTCATTAAAGAAGTAGGAACTCACGCGAAGTTCGACTTCGAGGCCCAAGACCACGTTGCCTTAGGTGAGTCGCTCGACATCATCGACATCGAACGCGGTGTAAAAGTTTCTGGTTCACGCTTCTACTTCTTGAAGGGTTGGGGTGCGCGCCTCGAACTCGCACTCATGAACATGGCGCTCGACCTCGCCACCAAGCACGACTTCACCGCGCTAATCACGCCAACCCTGGTTCGCCCAGAAGTGATGGCCGGCACCGGTTTCTTGGGTGAACACTCAGACGAGATCTATTACCTACCTGCAGATGACCTTTATCTAACCGGCACCAGTGAAGTCGCGCTCGCGGGATACCACCGCGACGAAATCATCGACTTGACCAATGGCCCACTTCGCTATGCCGGCTGGTCGACTTGCTATCGCCGCGAAGCTGGTTCGGCCGGGCGAGACACGCGTGGCATTCTGCGCGTGCACCAGTTCAACAAGCTAGAGATGTTCAGCTACGTGAAGCCAGAAGATGCAGAGCAAGAGCACCTAAAGCTGCTTGCGCTCGAAGAGGCAATGCTTCAGGCGTGCGAACTTTCATATCGCGTTATCGACACAGCAGCCGGCGACCTTGGTTCGAGCGCAGCCCGCAAGTATGACTCTGAAGCTTGGGTGCCATCGCAGAACCAATACCGCGAACTCACCTCGAGCTCGAACTGCACAACCTTTCAGGCACGCCGCCTAAACGTGCGTTACCGCAACGAAGACGGCAAGACCGCAACCGCAGCAACCTTGAACGGAACCCTTGCCACCACTCGTTGGTTGGTTGCGATTCTCGAAACTCACCAGCAGGCAGACGGCTCGGTTCGCATTCCTGCCGCCCTTCGCCCATACCTCGGTGGCGCAGAGGTAATTTCGCCTAAATGACAATTGCAACCGGTGACGACCGCTGGCTGATCGCGCTAGACATCGACGGCACTCTTGTGCACGATGACGGTTTTCTTTCGCCGAGAGTCGTTGCCGAAGTCGAACGCGTGCGCGCACTCGGGCACGAAGTAATTGTTGCAACCGGTCGCAGTGCGGCGAACGCCATCCCAGTTATTAAAGACGTTGGCATTCAACACGGATTCGCCGTGTGCTCGAACGGTGCCGTAACCATCAAGTTGCACGAAGACGAACCACGCGGTTACATTCCTCACGAGGTCATCACTTTTCAACCGCGCGAAGTTCTCACCAAGTTGATCGAGAAACTTCCGAACGCGCACTTCGCAGTTGAAAACGTTGACGGCAGTTATAACTTTCACCGACCGTTTCCGAGTTATGCGCTTGGCTCAGAGAACTACGAGACGCCGCTAGAAGATCTCATGGATGAACCGGTGTCGCGCGTAGTTGTTCTTTCGCCAGAACACGGCGCCGAAGAATTCGTTGGCGTGATTGCCGAAATTGGATTGCACTCGGTTAGCTATGCAATCGGCTACACGGCCTGGCTAGACATTTCACCTCAGGGCATTAGCAAGGCGTCTGCGCTCGAAAAGCGGCGTCAAGAACTGGGCATCTTGCCATCTCAGGTGATCGCAGTCGGCGATGGTCGCAACGACATCAACATGTTTGAGTGGGCTCGTGCCAATGGTGGCTTCGGCTTCGCTATGGGTCAGGGCCCTGATGAAGTAAAGCTCGCGGCTTCGGCCGTGGTTGCCTCGGTCGAAGACGACGGGGTAGCCGAAGTGCTCGCCGGCTTCGAAGGCATTTTGTTTTCGCGCTCTGTCAGTTAGAATTAAGGCACGGAAGCGTGCCGGAGCGGCCGAACGGAACAGTCTTGAAAACTGTCGTAGTTAATAGCTACCGTGGGTTCAAATCCCACCGCTTCCTCCAGCAAAACCACCTCAGCTGTCGAAATAAAGCGGCATCTGGGGTGGTTTTCTTTTATCCCTGCCAATCAACGAAAGCCTCGAAATGACCAACGCATCGACCACCGCATACAAATACCGCTGGCTTGTTCTAACCGTGGTCTTGATCGCAGAGATGATGGACCTCCTCGATTCGACCATCGTCAACGTGGCCGGCCCTGCCCTTGCCGCCGAGCTATCGGCATCGAGCACCGACCTTCAGTGGGTTATCGGCGGCTATGCCCTGGCCTTGGGTTCTGGTCTAATTTTGGGTGGTCGACTAGGTGACCGTTTCGGTCGTCGCAACATGTTCATTTTCGGCTTGATTGGCTTCACGCTGGCGTCACTTGCCTGTGCGCTTGCGCCAACTGTCTTTGCACTGATCGTGCTTCGATTCATTCAGGGATTCTTGGGAGCGATGCTGCTTCCTCAAGGATTCGGTCTGATTCGCGAATCATTTCCGCCACAAGAATTCGGCAAGGCGTTTGCGGCTTACGGTCCGGCATTCGGTCTTGGTGGAATTCTCGGCCCGGTAATCGGCGGATTTCTAATTCAGGCAGACTTGGCCGGGTTGGGATGGCGAGCTGTTTTCTTGGTCAACCTTCCAATTGGAATTGCGGCAGTGCTGCTCTCTCTGAAGTACTTGCCAAAGTCAGCGGCAGACAAATCGGTAAAGATCGATTTGATCGGCGCAATTCTTGTAATTCTCGCTTCGGGCCTCCTCGTTTATCCGTTGATTAAGGGTCAAGACGCTGGCTGGCCGCTGTGGACATATCTAATGCTTGTCGGCTCTGTTTTGGTTTTTGTAATTTTCGCAATGATGGAAAAGTCGACGAAGAAGCGTGGCGGTTCACCACTGATTGATTCTGCAATTTTCAAAAAACGTGCATACACGTTTGGCCTCTCTGGGCTCGCACTTTATTTTGCTGGCTTCACCGGCATCTATTTGATTCTCACTTTGTTCTTGCAGTTTGGTGAAAAATTCACATCGGCAGAAGCGGGTCTCGGCAATATTCCAATCGCACTCGGCTCGGCAATCGGTGGAACCATCAGCGGTGCATTCTTAGCTGACAAAATCGGCGGACGATTCACTCTGCAGATTGGCGCATTCGTTCAACTCGTTGGTGTTGGCCTAATGTGGTTCGCTGTTCCTTCGCTCGATAACTTCAGCATTTGGCAGATGGTGCCTGCGCTAGTCGTCTCAGGAATTGGAACCGGATTAATTGCCGCGCCGATTTTCGACACAATCTTGACGACCGTTGAGCCAAACCAGAGCGGTTCGGCAAGCGGCGTTCTTTCTGCCGTTCAGTCGGTCTCATCTTCGGTGGGTGTCGCTATCTTCGGAACGGTCTTCTTCAAATTCGCACTTGTCGGTCAGGCAGACGCGGGCTTCAGAAATGCTTTGCTCGTGCAGCTCGTGATCTTGGTGCTATTTGCCGCGGTATCGACGGTTCTGCCTAAGCGCTCACAGCACTAACGGCTGAAACCTGAGAAGTTGCTCCACGCCTAGCCACTGGTGAGGGTTTCGACTTAAACTGGTCTTTCACCCCTCAAAAGAGAGCACCCGATGCCCCTATTTAAGAAGCGCCAGCCGCGAGCACTCGCTCGTCACGGTCGCCTCAAGGTGCAGTCTCGGGCCTCTGCTTTCGGTGGCATCTTGGTTAAAGGTCTTGCACTTGTCGTGGGCGCAAGCATCGCGCTTGCCGGCGTTGCCGTTTTTGAACTGAGCAACCAGATCAAGGCGAACGGCCTAACCCTGCCAAACTCAAAACCAATCACTGCGGCCGACCTAAAAGGTCCGATCAACATTTTGTTAGTTGGCAGCGACACTCGAAAGGGTCAGGGCAAAGGTTACGGAAACGAAACCTCAACCCTCGCAGACGTGATGATTCTCTTGCACGTTAGCGAAGACAGAAAGAGCGCAATTGCAGTTAGCTTTCCGCGCGACTTGATGGTTCCGTGGCCAGCATGCCCGAGCACATCCGGTGGGCCTGGTTATTTGCCTCAGGCACTAGGCCAGCTGAACGCCACAATCGCAAACGGCGGCCCAGGCTGCACGCTTCTCACCATCGAACAACTAACCGGATTGAAGATTCCATATCTTGGTCTAATTCAATTCAACGGTGTGATTGAAATGTCGAACGCAATTGGTGGAGTCGACGTTTGTGTTGCCAAAGAAATCAATGACCCATACACGCAGAC
>CANGGA010000006.1 GCA_947453285.1 Microbacteriaceae bacterium
AAGCCGTCGACGAGTTCAGCTTTCTGCGCACCATCGCAAGCACTCCAAAGAGTGCGATTGCGACGCTGAAGGCGTCAACCCGCGAAATCGAAACCGGGCCGAGTGCTACCAAGAAGAAGAGCCAGAACCAGGCTGCGCCGAAACGAGCAGCAGTGTTTTCGTCTCGCCTGCCAAAGTTCGCAATCATCGAAATCAGAAGCAGATCGAGTGCTGTGATGATCGTCAACCAACCTGCTTGAAAATCATTGGGATTGATTAGTGCACTCGCCCACATAGGAATCATTGCTGGATATGGGTAAACCCAATCGCTATTGACACCAAGAAGTTTGTGAGAGTCAATCATGAATTGAACCCACGGCTGATATGCATACAAGATGTCACCCATCGGAGTGCCGATGCCATGCAGTCCGGTATAGATCAACCAGAGGTGAGCAAACAAACCACCAATTAGAAGCAACCAAATGCTCTGAAATGGTTTTGGCTTTGAATTCAAAATCGCATCAGACATGATATTTTGCAATTACCTTTCGAACGGCTTCGGCAACATCGAGAGCAGCTACGGGGCCGTCTTGGCTTGCTAGCTCTGCGGCCTCTGAGTGAAGCAAAATCGCAAGCTCAATGACGTTGAGAAACACTTCTTGCGATTCGAGAACGCGATTGTGATTTGCCGCCAACAATGCACCAAGCATTCCGGCAAGCACATCGCCAGTGCCCGCAGTCGACAAATCTGCCGAAAGCGGCCCGGCTTCTCGGGCCACACCATCTGGCGAAACTATTTGGGTGCGGTTTCCTTTGAGCAAAACCACGCATCCGGTGATTCGAGCCAAAAGTGCCGCATATTCGGCAGGAGAGCCTTCGACATCGCTTCGCGGGGCATCGTGCCCTAGTCGCGAGAGCAGTGCGGCGGCCTCACCGGCATGCGGAGTAAGCACGGTTCGACTCGCATGCGCACTGAAGTCGACAACGGCGAGTGCCCCGGCGTCTAAAACTGCGATTTCGGCTGCAGCAAGGTGACCTAGCACGCTTTCGAAGTCGTCGTCGATTGCCATTCCCGAGCCGAGAACCCAGGCCTGCGCCCGCCCATCGACGAGCACCGCTTCTGGTCGCACCTCGAGCAGAAGCTCACCAACCCGGCGTGGCCCTAGATAACGCACCATGCCGATGCCACAGCGCATTGCACCGGTGACGCCAAGAATGGCCGCCCCAGGAAAACTCGATGAGCCGGTGACAAAGCCAACAACGCCCCGAGAATACTTGTCGTCTGTCGCAACCGGTTCGCGAAGCAGTTCGAGAAGTTCTGGTCTGAGCACGCTCTAACGCTACTGAATAGCCCACCGAATAGACCACAATTGAGCAATGACCAAATTGTTCAAGCCACTGAAACTGCGTGACCTCGAAGTTCGAAACCGAATCTTCATCGCGCCGATGTGCCAGTACTCGTGTGAAAACCAAGACGGTGTCGTCAACTCTTGGCACGAAGTTCACTACGGTTCACGCTCTGTTGGCGGTGCCGGCATGATCATCGTCGAGGCAACCGGAGTTTCACCAGAGGGTCGCATCACACCGTGGTGCGCGGGAATCTGGAACGAAGAACAAGTTGCGGCCTGGAAGCGCGTTAACGACATCGTTAAAAAGCATGGAGCTCGCACGGCAATTCAGTTGGCTCACGCCGGCCGCAAGGCATCTACTCAGCGAGGCTGGGATGGCAAGAGCGGCACAATCTCAGTTGCAGATCGCGGCTGGTCAACCGTTTCGGCAACAAGCGAACCATTTGAGGGCTACGAACCACCTCGTGAACTTCAAACCGCAGAAGTTTTTGAAATCATTGAAGAATTTAAATCTTCTGCAGAGCGTTCTGTGCGAGCGGGTTTTGAAGCAATCGAAATTCACGCAGCACACGGATATCTGATTCACCAGTTCTTGTCGCCCCTCACAAACTCAAGAACCGATGAGTTCGGTGGCTCGCTCGAAAATCGTGCTCGCCTGCTTCTCGAAATCACGAAGGCAATTCGCTCTGTGATTCCTGAGGGCATGCCGCTCATGATTCGTTTCTCGGCAACCGACTACCGCGATGGCGGCTGGGATCTCGAGCAGACCCAGCAGGTTGCACAGTGGTGCGCAGAAGCGGGCGTTGACCTTTTTGACATTTCAAGCGGCGGCCTTATCACCGGTGTCAAGATTCCGTCTGGACCTGGCTACCAGGTTCCGCTAGCAATTGGTGTCGGCGAGGTTATCGTTCAACCAGTTGCAGCAGTTGGTCAAATCACGACCTCGGCTCAGGCAGAAAAGATTCTGCAGGGCGGTGGCGTTGAGGTAATTGCGATTGCTCGAGCCAGCCTGCGCGACCCATACTGGCCTTTGCGTGCCGCGGCCGAGCTAAATGTTGAGGTCGACTACTGGCCAACCCAGTATCTGCGCGGCAAGTGGCCTAAAGACTAATCGCCCGCGCTGTTGGTCACGCTGCGACCGAAAGTCGCTAATCTCGCTGGGTAGCGTCTTGAACTTCGCCAACCAGCTCTTCAAGAATGTCTTCTAGAAATAGCACGCCGACCAGTTGGCCTTTGCGGTCAAACGAGCGAGCCATGTGAGCGCCAACGCGCTTCATCGATGCGAGAGCATCTTCGAGTTCCATGGTTGCCGGCAGTGAAATAAGGGTACGCACTCGCTTTGCCGGAATCGGTTCATCGACCTCGTCGTCGCGAAGATCGATTACGTCTTTGAGGTGCACATAGCCAACAACTTCGTCGTTGTCTCCGGTTAGCGGGTAGCGCGAGAATCCATACTTGGCAACGGCCTGTTCGATTTCGCGCGGCGTGACGTTTTCGCTAAACAAGACCAAATCTTTAGGCGCAACCGAGACATCGCGCACCTTCTTTTCGGTGAATTCGAATGTGTTCGAAAGCGTTCCAGTGGTGTCGCTCAAAACACCCTCGCGGGTCGAGTGCTCAACGATGTCTTCAACCTGATCAAGCGTGTATGCGGTGTTTGCGTCGTCGCGCACCTTGATTCCGAAAATTCGAACCAACAGATTTGCAGACGCATTCAAGAACACAACAATCGGTCGAACCACCTGAGCAACAAAATAAAGAATTGGAACCAAAATAAGCGCGGCTCGTTCGGGAACCGAGAATGAAATATTCTTTGGAACCATCTCGCCGAACACCACGTGCAAGAACGAAACCAAAACCAGGGTCACACCGAAGGCAATCGCGTTGCCGGTGCCATCAGAGAAACTTGATAGCAACGGGTGCAACAACTCATGGATGCTCGGCTCAACAATCAAGAGAATCAACAGCGAGCAGATAGTCACGCCAAGCTGAGTCGTTGCCAACATCAGCGACACCTTCTCCATTGCCTTGATGGTGATCTTGGCTGGGCGGCTGCCCGCCTCGGCGCGCGGCTCAATCTGGGCTCGACGAGCAGACATCACGGCAAACTCGGCACCAACAAAGAAGCCGTTGCCAAGCAATAGCAGGGCAAACCAGCCGATTCCGGCCCAGGCGTTAGTCATTTGCACCCTCGCCATCTAGGCCAGGCAGCGCATCGGGCTTGAAGCGCACGCGGTCGACACGGCGACCATCCATGCGTTCGACGCGAAGCGAACCGCCATCGATTTCGACCTCGTCACCGACCGCGGGAATTCGACCAAGCTGCGCCATGATGTAGCCGGCCACGGTTTCATAGGCACCGGTCGAAGGCACCTTGATTGCCATTTCGATTAGCTCGTCGGGGCGAATCATGCCCGGAAAGAGAATGCTCGAGTTTGCGCCTCGGGTAACACCTGGCTTGGCGCGATCGTGCTCGTCGCCGAGTTCGCCGACCAACTCTTCGATCAGGTCTTCGAGGGTTGCGATGCCGGCGGTGCCACCATATTCGTCAACCACAATTGCCATCTGCAAACCTTTTGCACGCAGCTCTACCATCAAGCTTTCAAGACGCATGGTTTCTGGAACGCGAAGCGCTTCGACCATGATTCCGCTGACCTTCACCGAAGCTCGCTTCTCGCGCGGGATCGATGCAGCCTGTTTTACGTGAGCAACACCAATGACATCATCGCTAGAACCTTCAACCACCGGAAACCTTGAGTGACCGGTCTTTATTGAAAGCAAAACCAAATCGGCAACGCTGGCCTCGACGTCGATGATTGCAACGCGTGTGCGAGGAGTCATAACGTCGGCAGCATTGAGTTGGCTCAATGCGAGCGTCTTGGTCAACAGCGTTGCGGTGTGAGCATCGAGCGCACCCAGCGATGCCGAGCGGCGCACTAGCGAAGACAACTCTTCTGCCGTGCGGCTAGACGAAAGCTCCTCTTTTGGCTCGATACCAAATGATCGAACGACGGCGTTGCCAACCGAATTGAGCAGGCGAATCATCCAAGAAAAAAGCCAGGTGAAACCGAGTTGAAAATTCACCACGAACTTGCTGACCGAAAGCGGAATGCTCAGGGCCAATTTCTTTGGAACCAACTCACCGACCAGAGTCGAAAACAGGGTCGCCAAAATCAAGGCGAGTGCGAACGCGATGCCGTGATTGACCTCAGCCGAAAAGCCGAACCCCGCGAGCGCGGGCCCTAATAGAGAGGTGAGGGCCGGCTCAGCCATGAATCCGGTGAGCATTGTGGTTAGCGTGATGCCGAGCTGTGCGCCCGATAGGTGGGTGCTGGTCTTTTGAAGGGCACGGATGGTGGCCGAAAGCCCCTTTTCGCCACGGTCGCGGCGGGCCTCAAGATCTGAGCGCTCGAGGTTGACCATAGAAAACTCGCTTGCGACGAATACGCCCGTGCCGAGGGTTAACACCGCCGCCAGGGCTAGCATCAGCCAGTCACTCACGAAATCCAGCATACAGGCGGGCTTTTTCGAGCAGGTAGGCTTGTCTAGGTTTTGTAAAGACAAGCGATAAGGCGGTTCCGTTGTCAGGCACGAATTCGGGCGAAGACAATACTTTCGGCGCAAACGACTGGTTAGTCGATGAAATGTATGCCAAATGGAAGGCCAACCCAGACGCAGTAGACCGTTCTTGGTGGCCAATTCTCGAGAACTATCACCCGACCATTGCAGCAGCGCCAACAACCGAAGCGCCAGCCGCCGAAGCGCCAAACGTCGGCGAGGCACCACTTGTAGCCAAGACCACTCGCATCGAGCCAAAGCCGCAGCCGATTCCAGCACAGGCACCCGCCACCTCGGCCATCAACATCATCGATGAGGCCGAAGAAACAACCGAGAACAAGGTCGACTTCTTGAAGGGCATGAGCAAGGCTCTAGCCACCAACATGGATGCCTCGCTCGAGGTTCCGACAGCAACCAGTGTTCGCACCATTCCAGCGAAGCTCATGATCGACAACCGAATCGTGATCAACTCGCACCTCGCCCGCACTCGTGGGGGCAAGGTTTCGTTTACCCACATCATCGGCTACGCGATCATCCGTGCCTTGAAAGAGTTTCCATCGCAGAACGTCTATTACGACATCATCGATGGCAAGCCTGCCGCGGTGACTCCTGCGAACATCAACTTTGGTCTCGCCATCGACATTCCAAAGCCAGACGGCACTCGCGCACTTTTGGTGCCGAACATTAAGCGTGCGCAGAAATTGAACTTCGCGGAATATCTCGATGCATACGAAGCTATTGTTAAGCGCGCCCGCGACAACAAGTTGACCGCTGACGACTTTGCCGGCTCAACCATTTCGCTAACCAACCCTGGTGGCATCGGAACCGTTCACTCGGTTCCTCGCCTAATGAAGGGTGCAGGTTGCATCATCGGTGCCGGTGCGCTCGACTACCCTGCCGAGTTCTCGGGCATGAACGAGCAGGCGCTCGCCAAGCAGGGCATCGGCAAGACCATCACCCTTACTTCTACCTATGACCACCGCGTGATTCAGGGCGCTGGTTCGGGCGAGTTCTTGAAGAAGGTTCACGAGCTTCTGCTCGGCGAGCGCGGCTTCTATGACGAGCTTTTCGCAGACCTTCGCATTCCTTATGAGCCGGTTCGCTGGGTTCATGACTTCGACCAAGACGACGCAGACGAGCGCAGCAAGGCTGCCCGCATCCAAGAGATGATCAACGCCTATCGCGTTCGCGGTCACCTAATGGCCGACATCGACCCGCTCGAATACAAGCAGCGCTCACACCCAGACCTAGACATCTTGAACCACGGATTGAGCCTCTGGGACCTCGACCGCAGCTTCAAGACCGGTGGCTTCGGCGGCAAGTCAAAGATGCCGTTCAGAGACATCTACAAAATTTTGCGCGACAGTTACTGCCGCACAGTCGGCGTTGAATACATGCACATTCAAGACCCGGCGCAGCGTGCCTGGATGCAGGCGAAGCTCGAGAAGCCTTATGCCAAGCTCACCAAGGCAGAGCAGTTCAGAATTCTCGAGAAGCTAAACGAGTCAGAGGCCTTCGAGACCTTCTTGCAGACCAAGTTCGTTGGTCAGAAGCGCTTCTCGCTCGAGGGTGGCGAATCGACAATCACCGCGCTCGACGAAATCTTGCAAAGCGCAGCAAACGCGGGTCTCGAAGAAGTTGCAATCGGAATGGCACACCGCGGCCGTCTAAACGTTTTGACCAACATCGCTGGCAAGACCTATGGACAGGTGTTCCGCGAATTCGAAGGAAACTACGACACCACCACCGTTCAGGGTTCTGGTGACGTGAAGTATCACCTTGGCACCGAAGGCGTTTACTCGAGTCTCGAAGGCAAAAAGGTAAATGTTTCACTTGCCGCAAACCCATCGCACCTTGAGGCGGTCAACCCGGTTCTCGAGGGAATCGTTCGAGCAAAGCTCGACCGCATCGGCAGCATCTATGACAACACCTACCCGGTCTTGCCGATTTTGATTCACGGCGATGCAGCTTTTGCTGGTCAGGGTGTTGTTCCAGAGGTTTTGAACATGTCGCAGCTTCGCGGCTACAAGACCGGCGGAACCATCAACATCGTGATCAATAACCAGGTTGGCTTCACGACTCCACCAAGTGAATCTCGTTCGACCATTTATTCGACCGACATCGCCAAGGGAATTCAGGCGCCGATCTTCCACGTGAACGGCGATGACCCTGAGGCCGTTTATCGCGTTGCGCAGTTGGCATTTGAGTTCCGTCAGGAATTCAAGAAAGACGTCGTCATCGACATCATCTGCTACCGCCGCCGCGGTCACAACGAGGGTGACGACCCATCGATGACTCAGCCGTTGATGTACAACCTCATCGAGGCAAAGCGTTCAGTTCGCACTCTTTATCTAGAGTCACTCGTTGGACGTGGCGACATCACCCGAGAAGAGTTTGAGCAGGCGAACGCAAGCTTCCAGTCGACACTTGAGCAGGCATTCAACGACGTTCACGAGGCAACTTCTAAGCCGGTTGAGCTCGTTGCTCGCCCGGTTGGCATCGGCACCACCGCGTCTGAGCAGACAGCAGTAACTCACGAGAGTTCGATTTCTCGAAGCGTTGTTGAGCAGATTGCAAACGCTCACGGCAACGTGCCACCGGCATTCAGCGTTCACCCTAAGTTGCAGCAGCTGTTGCAGAAGCGAGTCGAGATGGGTCGCGAAGGCGGCATCGACTGGGGCTTCGGCGAACTGTTGGCATTCGGTTCGTTGCTCATGGAGGGCACCGTCGTTCGCATGGCCGGCCAAGACAGCCGCCGCGGAACATTCGTTCAGCGTCACGCCGTTTTTCACGATCGCGAAAACGGTCAGGAATGGTTGCCACTTCGCAACCTCTCGAACGGTCAGGCCAAGTTCTACATCTATGACTCACTGCTCAGCGAATATGCTGCGATGGGCTTCGAATACGGCTACGCCGTTGAGAACCAGAACGCACTCGTTCTCTGGGAGGCGCAGTTCGGTGACTTCGCCAACGGTGCTCAGACCATCATCGATGAGTTCATTTCGTCAGCTGAGCAGAAGTGGGGCCAGCACTCTGGCGTCGTTCTGTTGTTGCCACACGGATACGAAGGTCAGGGCCCTGACCACTCGTCTGCCCGCATTGAGCGTTACCTGCAGCTTTGTGCTCAGAACAACATGACCGTTGCTCAGCCTTCGACTCCTGCATCGCACTTCCACCTCTTGCGTCGCCAGGCATACTCAACGCCGAAGCGCCCGCTGATTGTGTTCACTCCGAAGTCGATGCTTCGCTTGAAGGCTGCGTCTTCATCGGTAGAAGATTTCACTACGGGAACCTTCCGTCCGGTGATCGACGACGAACAGGGTCTGAACAAGAACGAAGTAAAGAAGGTTCTTCTTTGCTCGGGCAAGGTCTATTGGGATCTCTTGGCAGAGGCTCAGAAGCGCAACGATCGCACAACCGCAATCGTTCGCGTTGAGCAGCTCTACCCAACTCCGGTTGATGAGATCAAGCAGACCTATGCGCAGTATCCAAACGCCGAGTTGGTTTGGGTTCAAGACGAACCTGCCAACCAGGGTCCTTGGACATACATCGGTTTGTTCTTGCCTCGATACATGGATGGCAAGGTTGCCAAGCTAGTGTCTCGCCCAGCGAGCGCTGCTCCGTCAACTGGTTCTGCCAAGACTCACGCAGCAGAGCAAGCCGACCTAATCGCTCGCGCGTTCGACAACTAGAGACCGCATGACTGACCAGCGTCGCGACATTCGAATCGTCATTCTTGGCGACACGTTTGTTAGCGCCGCTGGTGACGAACGTGGCATGGGCTGGGTTGGTCGCGTGACCGCGAAGACTCCTGCTCGCCACCCACGCATCGACATCTTCACGTTGCCGGCACCAGGCGAGACCACGACCATGTTGGCCGAGCGTTGGGTTGCCGAAGTGCAAAGACGCTTCAGCACCGAAACAGAGAACCGTCTTGTCATTCAGTTGCCGAACACCGACCCGGCCGCAGGCATCTCGATTTCTCGATCTCGCCTAAACATCGCGACAATCGTCGACGAAGCCAAGAAGGCGAACATCGAGAGTTTCTTGGTTGGGCCGATTCCTAGCCGCAACCCGCAGCTCAACCCCGAGATCGAGCACCTAGCCAGTGGCTTCGAAGACGTGGCAACCCGTCGCGGCATCCCGTTTGTTGATTGCTTCAGACCACTAGTCGAGCACGACGGATTCAACGCAGAATTGCAGAATTCGGAATATGGTTTGCCTGGCCAGACCGGTCACGGCTTGGTCGCTTGGCTCGTTTTGAACCGCGGCTGGTATGAGTGGCTCGAGATCGAGTCACCCGAATAATCGCTAGCTAGTGGGCTTCGCCGGCCTGAATGGCACGGATGCGCTCCATGATGCCATCGATTAACTTCTCTGGCGGAACCTCGCTGCAGTGCTGCTCAATCTTTTGGTTGATTGCGGTTTCAAGGTCGTAATCGGTTTCGCAGCTGTCGCAGTTTGCGAGGTGTGCTGTGATTTCTTTGATCTCTTGTTCAGATAATTCGTTGTGAATGTATTCGTGAACGTGACGTTTAGTTTCTTGGCAGTCGAATTCGGGCATTATGCGCTTACCTCCAGCATTTGGCCGATTTGAACTTTCGCGCGGTGCAAACGACGAACCAACTCTGGTTGACGAATTGCGAGTCGCTGCGACACATCGCTTAGTGTGCGCTTTTCGATGATGACAAGTTGGGCGACGTCAGACAAATTGCTCGGAAGCTTCGATATTGATGCGACCAGGTCGCTCTCGCTCACACCAGATAGATCCGGCGCGACATCGTCTTCATCAAAAGTGACGTCTAGATCGAAATCTGCCATCAGTTCTTCTCAGCTTTCTCGGTTGTGTCGTAGCCCTCTTCTTTTGCGTGTTCGAGCAAAAGGGTTCGAAGCATTTTTTTACCTCGGTGCAAGCCACTCATGACTGAGCCGTCAGGAATATCGAGCACCTTTGCAATCTCGGCATACGAAAGGCCTTCGACAACGCGGTAATAAACAATCATTCGCCAGTTTTCTGGCAGCTCTGCCAAGGCAGTTTTAATAGCACTGCTCGGCATTGCATCGATTGCCTCAAGTTCGGCAGATCGAGTTGCCACGGATGTCAACGACTCCGCACCACCGACCTGCCAGTCTTCAAGTTCATCCAGTGCGGTTTTTGCTTGGTCTTTGCCGCGCTTCACACTGTTGTTGATGTTGGTGTTGCTCAAGATTCTGAACAACCAGGCCTTCAGGTTTGTTCCCTGTTCGAACTGCTCAAATGCCTTGAAGGCCTTGACCATGGTCTCTTGCACGAGATCTTCGGCATCGGTCGGGTTTTTAGTCTTTTGCATCGCCACACCGTAGAGCTGCGGCATGTATTGCAGCGCCTGCTCTTCGAACAGGCGAACCTTGCGGTCTTCAGCAGTCTCTTGAATGGTCATCATTCGCAGTCTATCCGTGCCTTTCGGTGGGCAAAACTTCGACTTTTTGAGTCGTTGTCGGGCTGATAACTTAGAACCAATGACTTCTGCTTCTTATTCCCCCGCGAGCACGCCTTGGCCTGCTCCGACGGCTGAAGCTCCAATTCACGCAACCGTGGCCCTGCCAGGCTCGAAATCGCTGACCAACCGCGAACTCGTGCTCTCGGCACTTGCCGCCGAACCCACGCTTTTGACAGAGCCACTCGATTCTCGAGACAGCCAGCTGATGATCGAAGCTTTGCGCTCTCTTGGCACCGGCATCGAATTCATGCCTAACGGCGACATCTTGGTGACCCCTGCCCCATTCGACAAGGCGGCTCAGATTGATTGTGGCCTAGCCGGAACCGTGATGCGATTCGTACCGCCGGTTGCCGCTTTGTCTTCTGAGGTCATCGAATTCGACGGCGACGAGGCCGCCCGCCGTCGCCCGATGAACGTCACAATTAGTTCACTTCGCGACCTCGGCGTTTTTGTCATTGACGATGTCGCAAATGGCTCGCTTCCGTTCAGAATTCACGGCGATGGTTCGGTTGCCGGTGGTGAATTGACCATCGATGCGTCTTCTTCATCACAGTTCGTGTCTGGCTTGCTTTTGGCAGCTGCGCGATTCGAAGATGGCTTGGTTTTGCGTCACGAAGGTGAGCACCTGCCATCAATGCCGCACATCGAAATGACTCTCGACTGTCTCACCAAGCGTGGCGTTAAAGTTTCTTCACCCGAGAAGGCGGTTTGGGTTGTTGAACCTGGCCCGATTGCCGGCGGTGAAATTGCCATTGAACCAGATCTCTCTAACGCAGGCCCGTTCTTGGCAGCTGCAATGGTGGCTGGCGGCAGCGTAACCGTGCCGCACTGGCCAACCTCAACGACTCAGGTTGGCGACGAATTTGACGGCATCTTGCGAAAAATGGGTGCGGTTGTCACTCGAAACGAAAACGGATTAACTGTCACCGGCAACGGCAAGATTCACGGAATCGATATCGACCTATCAATTGGTGGCGAACTCACTCCGGTGATTGCGGCTCTTGCAGCAATCGCTGACTCACCAACTCGCATTAGCGGTGTGGCACATCTGCGCGGCCACGAGACAGACAGACTTGCGGCTCTTGCGACCGAGATCAATCGCATTGGTGGAATCGCACGCGAAACACCGGATGGCCTCGAAATCGACCCGAGCAACGAGTTGGTAGGCGGCCTGTGGCGCACCTACGAAGATCACCGCATGGCCACCGCCGGCGCAATTATTGGTCTTCGAGTGCCCGGCATCGAAATCGAAGATATCAAGACCACATCAAAGACCATGCCTGACTTCGACAAGCTCTGGCAAAAAATGCTTGGCGGCACAACTTGAGTTGGCTCTATGAGCCAGAGTCTGGCGCGCACGACCTAGACGAGACCGACGTTCGCGTTCGCCCAAACCCAAAGGGCAACAAGCCCCGAACCAAGAATCGTCCAGACACCTCGGATGCCCCTGTCGGCATGATTCTTGGCGTCGATCTTGGCCGCTATCGCGTGCTGCTAGATGGTGAGGGTCGCGTGGTTGATGCCACCATGGGCAAAGAAATGCGCAAGGCCGGTGCCGTGGTCGGCGATCGAGTTGCGCTGGCTGGCGACCTTAGCGATACCGTCGGTGCACTCGCGCGCGTGGTTCGCGTTGAACCGCGCACCTCGTTGCTTCGCCGTAGTGCTGACGACAGCGACAAGGTTGAGCGTGTAATCGTTGCCAACGCAACACAGATGCTGATTGTCACGGCGATTGCAAACCCAGAGCCACGAACTCGTTTGATCGATCGCTATCTTGCCGCTGCTTTTGACGCCGGCCTCAAACCAATTCTTTGCATCACCAAAATTGACCTTGCCGACCCAGCCGAATTTCTTCAGCACTTCGATGGGCTGAGCATTGACGTCGTGACTACCAGAAGCGATGAACCGGCGGTCGAGAAGCTTCGCGAACTTTTGCGCGATCAAGTGACCGTTGCCGTTGGCCACTCTGGTGTCGGCAAGTCGACACTCGTAAACGCGCTCGCTCCAGATGCTGACCGCGCAACTGGAATCGTTAACGAAGTCACCGGTCGCGGCAGGCACACATCCAGTTCGGTTCGCGCAATTCGATTGCCAGAAAGTTTTGGCAACGCATGGGTTATTGACACACCTGGCGTTCGCTCATTCGGACTCGGACACGTGAAGGCTGAAAACATCTTGAAGTCATTCGAAGACCTCTATGCGGTCATCGAAACTTGCCCTCGCGACTGCAGCCACCTACAAGGCTCGCCTGACTGCTCGCTCGATTTAGCAATCGAAAACGCTCTCGACCAAGCTCAAACCGAAGGTCGCGAAACAAGCCGATTCGTGGCAAGAGTCGATTCGCTTCGACGACTCATGGCTTCGATTAGCACCGCGGGTAAATTAGACGAATGACATTCGCCGACGACCTGGCCCTGGCCCACGAACTTGCCGACATCGCAGATGCGATTGCCCTGCCTCGTTTCATGGCGCAAGACCTTCAGGTCGAAACCAAACCGGATGACTCGCCTGTTACCGACGCTGACCGCGCCACCGAGCGTGCCATCAAAGCCAAACTGGCAGAGGCCCGCCCGAATGACGCGCTAATTGGAGAAGAATACGGAAATACCTCTGGCTCGGGCAACCGCACCTGGATCATTGACCCAATCGATGGCACCGCCAATTTCATGCGCGGCGTTCCGGTTTGGGCTTCTCTCATCGCCCTTGCCGTCGATGGCAAGCCCGTGGTCAGCGTAGTCAGCGCCCCAGCCATGGGTCGCCGCTGGTGGGCCGCCCCTGAGGTCGGCGCACACACTCGCGAGATCGATGGCAGCTCACGCGCTATCCGTGTCTCAAACATCGCCGATGCCGCGCACGCGAGCATCAGCTACAACAACCTTCGCCTGTGGGATCAGTCAGGCAAACTGCCGCAACTGGTTGAGTTCACTCGAACTCTTTGGCGAACTCGTGCCTACGGTGACTTTTGGTCATACATGCTGCTGGCAGAGGGGTCAGTCGACATTGTTGCCGAGCACGACCTAAAGATTTATGACATTGCGGCGCTTGTGCCGATTGTTGAGCAGGCGGGCGGCAAACTCACCGCTCTCGATGGCCCACTCGCTGCCGAGACTTCGTCGGTCTTGGCGAGTAATGGCAAGTTGCACTCGCTGGCCACGGCCGCACTCGGCTAGCACTGCCGCAATACCTCAACCTGCGCTTCTGCTACACAGAAGCGCTTAACCCCGCACTCAACTAATTCGCACAAGCTTCGGCCACCGCGTTGAAGCGGAGCTTCACCGCGCTCGGGCCTCGGCTAATGAAAAAGCCCCAGCCTTGACTGGGGCAATTTCTGACGCTGAGAGGCGCCGAGTCAGATTCCCAAACCGGAATCTAAGACATGGAACTCTTAGATTAAATCACCCTTTGATAGCCCACTGTCAAGGGGTTGGGAATCTGGCTTTTCGCCTTTTTTAGTTCACACCTAGAAGAGGACTCCACTCATGGATAAGTCCAAATTGGTGGAACTCATCATGCTAATTGTGAAGTTGGCGATTATCGCCATCCAAATAATTAGCCTGCTGAGGTAAAGCCCGGTGGCGGCTTTGAGCTTCAAAGTCGCCACTGTTCCCACTTAGTTCTGCGGAAAGCCCAGGTTGATTCCGCCATGGCTCGGGTCAAGCCAGCGAGAGGTTATTGCCTTGCCCTTGGTGAAGAAGTGCACGCCTTCGACGCCGTGAGCTTTGGTGTCACCGAAAAGCGAATTCTTGAAACCACCGAACGAATAATAGGCAACCGGAACAGGAATCGGAACGTTTATGCCAATCATGCCAACTTCGATTTCATACTGAAAACGTCGAGCAGCACCACCGTCATTAGTGAATATCGCTGTGCCGTTGCCGAACGGCGAAGCGTTGATAAGCGCAACACCTTCGTCGAAAGACTTCACGCGAATGACAGACAAAACCGGGCCAAAGATCTCTTCGGTGTAAACCTTCGATGTTGTCGGCACGTTATCGAGCAGGGTCGGGCCAAGCCAGAAACCTTTGGCATCGCCATCGAACTCTTGATCACGCCCGTCAACAACGACGCGCGCACCGTCGGCCGCTGCGATGTCGATATAAGAGGCAACCTTGTCACGGTGCTGCTTGGTAACCAGTGGCCCCATGTCGCAACCGCGACGACCGTCTCCGGTGCGCAGCTTTGCCATGCGTTCGGTGACCTTGTCAATAAGCACATCGGCCACCGGTTCAACCGCAACGACAACCGAGATTGCCATGCACCGCTCGCCCGCAGACCCAAAGCCGGCATTGATTGCAGAGTCGGCAACCAGATCGAGATCGGCATCTGGCAAGACCAGCATGTGGTTCTTTGCCCCACCCAGGGCCTGAACACGCTTGCCGTTCTTGCTGCCGATTTCATAGACATACTGAGCAATTGGGGTCGAACCGACAAACGAAATAGCCTGAACATCAGGGTGGGTTAGCAAACCGTCGACAGCCTCTTTGTCACCATTCAAGACATTGAAAACACCGGATGGCAACCCTGCCTCACGCCACAACTCGGCCATCCAGATTGCTGCACTTGGGTCTTTTTCACTTGGCTTTAGAACCACGGTGTTGCCCGCTGCGATTGCGATCGGAAAAAACCACATCGGCACCATTGCCGGAAAGTTAAACGGGCTAATGATCGCGACCACCCCGAGTGGTTGACGAGTCGAGTAAACATCAACTCCGGTCGATGCGTTCTCGGTATAGAAGCCCTTCAAGAGGTGAGGCATGCCGCAGGCAAATTCCACAACCTCTTGCCCGCGAGTTATTTCACCCAAGGCATCAGATAACACCTTGCCGTGTTCACTCGTGATGATTTCGGCCAGCTCGCCTTTGCGCTCATTGAGCAATTCGCGAAACTTGAACATGATCTGCTGTCGTTTCGATTGAGGCACATCGCGCCACTCTACGAAAGCGGTCTTCGCGGCCGAAATGACAGCGTCGATCTCTGCAGCGTTCGCAAGGGCGACCAGTTTGGTTTCGACTCCGAGGGCCGGGTCAAAGACGGGTGCGGTGCGGCCAGACTTGCTTGCAACCTGAACGCCATCAATAAAGTGACCAACAACCGAGAGTGTCATTTCTTCGCTTTCTTAGCAGCGGCCTTGACTGCCTTTTCGGCCTTCTCAACTTCAATTTGAGCCAGGCGCACCTTGATCAGTTTTTTCACTAGAGCTTTTGGCAGCGGCTTGTCGACGGCAAATTGCATGCTGCCCTTTGAAACGACATAGCCCTCGAGCTCATCAGCGAGCACCGGAAATACCTTGCTGCTGTAAG
>CANGGA010000007.1 GCA_947453285.1 Microbacteriaceae bacterium
GAGACTGATGTTGAGGGGGCAAATTGACCAAATTAGCGCTGAAGCAAGGCTTCAAGAACCTGTGGTTTTGGCTCTTCTTGAGCACCACACTTCTGCAGGTCTTTCGCGGTTCGATTGTCGACGCAATCATTTTTGGCTCTGGCACACTCATGGTTTTTCTCAGCGCAGCCAATCTACTGAACCACGTTCACCTCACCAAGCCGCATGCCAATAAATATGCGATTTACACGACCGTGTTTGTGATCGTTGTCGCACTGACCCTGGTGCCTCGGCACACTCCCCTGCAAGCAATAATCGTGCTGGCAATCTTGCCACTAGCTTTGCGCTTCGCTTGGTATAGCGACCGAGGTCCAAAAGATAAACCGGATGACCGCATGAAACGCTCAAGAATGGCCTGGGCTGCCGGTGGCGTTGGCTTGTTGCTCTGGGAGTTTGCGGCCAACATCTTTGGCCAGCTCGATGGCAGCCTGCACTCGTTTCCGACAATCTCGGTTTTGATAGATCCGATTCTCGACAACATTTTTGGTCAAGCGATTTTTGTAATTCTTTGGCTGCAGATTGGAATCACCTTCTTGAGAATTTGGAAGAAACCATGATTTCGCAGTTAGACCACGCGATCACATTCACAATCACGGTTGCCGGTTATGCGTCATTCGTCGTTTTCGGTTTGGTCTTCTGGCTGGTAACCCGTCGCAAGGGTTCAAGCGTTGCTGGCGTTGGGCCAATGATTCAACGCATCATGCACCACCGCACAACCCGCGTGGCAATCATGATTGCCTGGTGGTGGGTTGGCTTTCACTTCTTGGTGAACGTGGTTCACCGCTAATCGCCACTCAACCAACTGATAAATTGGGGCTATGAACCTCAAGTCGCTTAGATTTATCGCCCTAGCCACCATTCTGGCTATTTTGCCGTCAACACCAGCAGTTGCTGCCACTCCGGTGGCAGGCACTGAGAGCTACCGCTACATTGCGACTTTGTCGACCGCAAGCACTTCGATGGCAGACACCGCCACCCTCAAGTTCGACTCTGTGACCGCTGAATTCAACTACGACATCTCGGCTATTCCAGAGGGCACCCAAATTGACTTCACCCTCGCGGCGGTTGGCGGCAAGCCACTGACTGTAGACACCGGATGCTGCGTAATCGGCGGCATCGATGGCAAATGGGAGCAAATGGGCGTCTCATATGGTGGTGGCGTTTGGGGTCACAAAAAGATAGCCGGCGAAAAGATTGCAAACCTTCGAATCATTAACGCCTACAACGAGTTTCTCGACAGCAAATACAAAGGGCTGTTTGGCAAGATAACTTTGAGCACTTCTGTGAAGATTGGCGACGCAGCGCCGATTGCTGTCACCGCTGCAAATTCGACTAACTACAAACTCAGCTTCGGCTTCAAGACATATAGCAAGACCTTCGTCGTGCCGGCCCACCTAACCAAGCTCTGGTTAGAAACCCAGTGGTCTCCTAAGGCTGCAGTTGCCAAAGGCACGGTGTTGACCTTTACTGACCCAAAGGTGCAAATCTTCAACGCACTAACCAAGAAGACAAGCAACTTTGCATTCAAGAATCACGGATTCGGCCTATCGCTAACTGCTTACAACAACGACAACAGCTATTACCAAGAGCGAGTTGGCAACAAGTTGACCGTGAGCCAGGCTGGTGCAACCGTATATATGGATCAAGGCATCAACTTGCCCGCAAACTTGCCAGTTGGGTCAAAAATCACCACCAGCACATTCAAAATCACCAAGTAACAATTGCTCAGCAATCTCGCCGCTTTCGCGCTGACCGCGCTATTCATTTCGATGGTGCCCGGTCAGGGAGTGGCAATGGTTCTGCGTCAGGGAATCGTTAGTGGCGCAAAAGTAGCCAGAGTCTCGATTCTTGGAAACAGCACGGGCTTGATTATTTGGTCGGCGGCAAGCGCGCTCGGGCTTTCGGCGATATTTGCCGTCTCACCGATTGCATTCGAAATCTTGCGTTGGAGCGGAGTTGCCTACCTGGCCTTTATCGCAATTCAAACTCTCTGGTCTCTGCGCAGTCGAAACTCGACCTTCGACCTAGAAGGTTCTGCAACGACTTCGCTCACCAGCGCATATCGGGTTGGCTTGTTTACGAATCTGACGAACGCCAAGGCGATGGTTTTTGCCCTCGCTCTTTTGCCCCAGTATGTTCCGAAGGGCTACAACCTCACCCTAGGCATCATGATCTTCGGCCTGCTCTGGGCAACCATCTCTATGAGTTGGTACCTGGTCTTGGTGGCCGTGGTCGACAAGGCGAGTCGCTGGCTCTCAAGACCTCATGTTCGGCGCTGGCTCACTGCCGCATCGGGAGTCGGCATCCTGTTTCTTGCAATCGGCTTGGCGCTGAGCCCGCGCAACTAGGCCCGATTCTTAGCCTTTGAAGATCAGGTTGACCCTGCCGAGTTCAGCGTTCTTGGTTGATTTGGTAACTGTGACAGAGGTGGTTGCCGAACTGCCAATGCCAGCGAGAGTGGTCTTTGCGAAGGCACAGGCGTTTCTCGCGCGCAACTTGTAAAGAGCTAAATCTTTCGCGGTGGTTTTGGCCGAATAGACGGCACTGCAAACCACCTGGCGAATCGGCCCGTCTTTCACGCGACGGGTTATCCAATCGCGTTGGTCGTCGTTTAGCGCCGAACTCTTGGCCGCAAAGGCAGCCAACTGCTGCGTGGTGTTCAGGGTTGGGCCGGCCAGATCGTTCTTTCGCGAATCTGCCCAGGCGTCGCGTAGTTGCTGCGAGCGGGCGGCTAGATATGCACCGGCGAAGATGCCGAGCTGACTGTAATCAAAACCGAAGACGTTTTTGAAAGCGAACGCATTTGCCACTCGTTCAGATTCGTTGTTTTGCCCTTTGGTCTTAAGAAGGGCTTTCATCCAGTCGACATATTTCTGGTGCCCATATTTGATCACTAGCCACTCGCTAAGCAGAGTGCCAATCGCATATTGATCCCAGACGGTGCCACCCCGAGTGATCAAAATCTGTGTGTCGAAAGTGTTTCCGCTCTGCAAGATGTCTAGCATCTTGAAATCGGCAAATTTGTAGCCGTTGTAAATGTCATATTGCGTCGCATGCCCGGCAAGCGATGTGTTGATGAACTTAAGCGTTGCATCTTCTGGGGCGATGCCGAGTGCGAGTCCGTAGAAATTTGCCTGCCCCTCAATAAGCCAAGGAACAGTGCCGAGAAATAAGGCAGGGTTTTGTTCATACTGAATCCAGTGGCTGTATTCGTGCGGACCAACCTGCTGATCGTTTATTGAGTTTTCAGCACCATTTCGAACACACTGAATGAAAACTTGTTTTTGATCAGCTTTGAACGCGAGTGCGAAGCCACACGAGTTCTTTTCAATCCAAGACCTAATTCCACCTGAGATGCTGTTGCTCCAAGAAGGGTGCTGCTGCTTGATGAAATCTTCGGCCCAGGTTGCATCATCCTTGGTGACATAGAGCACGGTCACGCCAGCAGGTGTGTATTCCGCGCTCCAGAAGTCTGCAGCTCGTTGCACGAGTGACTTCTCACGAGACAAGGTCTCGGCTGCCACGTTTGGCGAAGTCAGAAATGTGATGTCAAAATTCTTTTGTGATGTTTGGTAGCCGGTGTAAATCTTCGAGTAGGCAGCCATGGCGTTGACCGGTTGCAACTTGGGGTCGGCAACCGGGGCGCTCAACACCGTGGTTGGGCTGTAGCCATCTCGCTGCCCGGTGACCAGCACCTGAACGGCCTTGCCGAGGTCGGCTGGCTGAACGTTATAGATAGCCGAGGTTGCGCCCGAAACAGGTGCATAGTCGCTAAACCATTGATAACTGAGGGCTGCCAGTTTATCTGCGCCAGCGACCCTGGCCACAAGTGAGGTTCCAACTTTCAAAGAGCCAAGGATGGTCGGCTTCGGCAACACCAATTGGTAAGGGATCGCAGTTTTTAGCTTCTTCGATTCGGTGAAGACAAATCCGTTTGAATAGGTTGCCTCGTAAGCGCCCCATATTGCCTGACCGGCATCGGCGGCTTGCAAGCGATAACTGATGTTGTTCGCGCCATCGATCAGCTTGCCGTTTCGATACCACCAGAACTTCTGCGATGCCGGCGAACCGAAACTTGTGTTGTAAGGCTGGCACGAAAACCAGATTGACCAGCCAACCGTTGGCGAGTCAACACCGCTTGGCCTCGGCGCGAAGCAACCGGGTTGCTTGACCTTTTCATCGCCATAACCCATTTCGCCGTATGAGCTCGCAACGTCTTGATATACCTTGGCACCCACAGCGTTCACCACGAGCGGGTCGAAGCCGACCTTGAATAGTGAAATCTTTGCCGAGATGGTTTTGCCAATCAGCGATGAATCTATGTATAAAGTCTTGGCCTGCGTTGCAACTATCTTTTGCGAGTCGGCAAACCAATCGATTGTCGCCGAAATAGAACTGTCATCACTCGGATAAATTGCTGTGACACTTCCGCCCACTCCATAGCTTCCAACAATGAGAACGGGAGTAGACGGTTCGAGATAGCTAGGTGCAGCCGTCGCGACCGAAGGCGCAGCAATGAGCAAGAGAGCGAGCAAAACTGAAATTACTCTGCGCATCTCGGCTACCCCTCGGCAAACTTTTCGTTTAGCTCGGCAAAAACTTCGTCGACTAGTTCTTTCAAATAGCCAAGAGCAATCGGTGCCTTGGCATCGTGAGTTAGCAAAGCTGCAACGGCGCGCAGGTCTTGCAGAGCGCCGCCATCCTGTTCAAGATTTTGTTGGCGATCGACGAAATGCAATTCGAGTGACAGCGCCAGATTGCGCAATGCGTTCTTAGCAACCGCTGGGCTGAGCGCAGCCTGCTCAAGTTGCTCGAGCTGAAGCGCGATGCTGTCTTGCGCCGAGTCGATGTATACCTGCTGGTAACTTTTGCGCTCTGCCATGCCAAAAGCCTATTCACAATTGCCAGCCAAATTTCAGGTTGCCCAATGGTTTCACGCAGGTTGAGAAGACACTCTCTTCTTAGCGAACAAATGGTTCGCAGTTAGGACACAACATGAACAAGAAGATTATTGGAGCCGCAGGGCTTCTAACCGCTGGCCTCATGGCCGGCAGCTTCATGACAATTGCCGGAGCGAACGCCGCTGACACCACTTCGACCCCATCAAGCAGCTCGTCTTCGACCAGCGCTCCTGTGCCACCAACCTTCAAGGCGCACACCCCTGAAGAAGCAGTTACCGGCGACCTAGCCACCACACTCGGCGACCTTGCGAAGACAAAGGTTCCAGGCGCGACCATCGACCGAATCGAAAAAGACTCGGATGGCGTTGCCACCTACGAAGTTCACATGACCAAAACCGATGGCACTCGAGTGACCGTCAACTTTGATGCGAACAACGCAATCACCTCGGTAGACACCATGCCAGCGGGCGGCCCTGGCGGCTTCGGCAAGGGCGGCGACCGCACCCCTCCAGTTGAGGTAACCGGCGCAATCGCAACCACTCTTGGCGATCTCGCTAAGGCAAAGGTTGCAGGAACCGTTGACCACATCTTCAAAGACACCCGCAACGGAGCTGCATATGTAGTTCTCATGACGAAGACCGATGGCACCAAGGCTGCCGTTCACTTCGATGCGAACAACGCAATTTTGTCTGTTGACACCCCGCCAGCTGGTGGCCCTAAGGGCTTCGGCGGCAAGGGTCACGGCCCACGCGGTGGCGACCACGGTGGAGACAACGCTGGTGGCACCAACGGCGGAGCTTGGACTCCACCAACCACTACCCCATAAGTAGAGAAACAAAAAACGGAGTCCCGCTCTCTCGGGACTCCGTTTCTATTTAAAGCCAATTAGTCGTTGCAGGTGCAGCGCTGTTCCTGCGGAACACCTTCAAGCGCTTCTTCGATGTGCTGGCCGCAGCCGGTCCAAGTGACTTTGTTGCACTGTGGGCAAAGAGCTGGGCTGCACATTATTTTTTACCCCCGAATAGACGAGCGAAGAATCCTGGTTCCTTCGGGTCATTGGCGTGACCTTGGCAACGGTCAGACTTTGCGACACCACGCATGACCTGGTCAACGTGTTGTCCGCAACCACTCCAGGTCGCTTTGCCACACTTGCGGCAGGTTACTTTCTGGCACATGTTTTCTCCTCTTATTGAACGATGGTCAGGCCGGTGGCAGTCGATGCGTCATCGACACCGCCAGCATTGGTTAGGTTTCCGGTGAATCCGTGATCTTTCATGTATGAAATGGCAGTGCCAGCGCGGTTTCCTGAGTGGCAATAGACGACATAGTTCGCAGCGTGGTCTAGACCGTCAACGTTGGCGCCAAAATCAGATGCCTGAACGTCGATGTTCACCGCACCTTCGAGATGACCTGTAGCGTATTCGCCAGCAGTGCGCACATCGATAACCGAGGCCACTTTTGACATGTCGATTGGCTCACTGCTTGAGCATGCAGTTAAAGAACTAACTGCGAAGATTGCAATCACTGAAGCTACGAGAATTTTGAAGAACTTTGACATTGAATTCCTTTTCTTAGATACCCCCTAGGGTATAGTCAATTCTATAGAAAATTCAAATGCCACGGAGGTAAAAAATGCAGCTTGAACCCTCAGAACTGAAAGCGGCTCGTGACCGCCTGGCCCGTGTTCAAGGCCAGATAGGCGGAATCGTCAAGATGATCGACGAAGGTCGAGACTGCACCGAGTTGCTCAGCCAACTCTCGGCAGCCAGCACCGCCCTGCGCCGTGCCGGGTTCATCATTCTGTCTACCGGCATGACCCACTGCGCCAACAACGAAGGTCTCGAGGCCGAAAAGGTCGCCCTCGAAAAAGCCTTCATGTCTCTGGCATAAGCCATGAAAGTTGTAATTATTGGCGGCGTCGCCGCCGGAATGTCGGCCGCCACTCGCCTGCGTCGTCTGGTTGAAGATGCCGAAATCACGGTTTACGAAATGGCCGAACACGTCAGCTATGCAAACTGTGGGCTGCCATATTTCGTCAGCGACGTTATCTCAAAGCGCGACAGTCTGCTGCTGCAATCGCCAGAGTCGCTATGGGCTCGATTCAGAATTTTGGTTAAAGTGCAGACCAAGGTGGTCAAAATTGACCGCGTTGCCAAGAACGTCACGGTGCAGAATTTGACAACTAGCGAAACCTACGAAGACACCTACGACAAGTTGATAATCTCGACTGGCGCCAAACCACGTTCGCTGCCAATCGAAGGAATCGAGCGTGCGCTCGCGTTGCGCAACGTTACCGACGCCGACAATGTGAAAGCGGCAATCGAATCTGCTCAGCACAAGAGCGCTGTCATTCTCGGCGCTGGCTTCATCGGAATCGAACTTGCAGAGAACCTTCGCCACATTGGCGTCGACGTGACCATCGTGCAACGAGGCAACAACATTCTTTCGCAGTTCGATCCAGAGATGATCCAACTTCTGCACGAGCGCCTGATTGCGCACGGCGTAAAAATCGAATTGAACGTCGAGGCTGCATCAATTTCGTCAACCCACGTGACTTTGACTGACGGTCGAACCATCGAGGCTGGCGTTGTATTCACTGCAGCCGGTGTCGAGCCTGACAATCAACTTGCTCGCGAGGCTGGTCTCAAGATTGGCGAAACCGGCGGCCTCTGGGTCGACGCTCGCCAGGTGACCAGCGACCCAGACATCCTCGCCGCCGGCGATGCCGTCGAGAAGCATGGGGTTCTGACCGGTGAACAGTCCCTGATTCCGCTTGCTAACCTGGCGAACCGCCACGGTCGCCTGATGGCCGACGTGATTGCCGGTCGCAAAGTAACGGCAGCCGAGTCTCTAGGCACGGCAATCATTGGCGCGTTCGGCGTGAGCGCCGGCATCACGGGCCTTAGCGAGCGGGCGGCCATCCGTGCGGGCATCGAACACAAGATCATTCACACCCACCCGAACAACCACGCGGGCTACTACCCCGGCGCTAAGCGCGTTTCGATGAAGGTGCTCTTCGACCCGAGCACTGGCGCGATTCTTGGCGCGCAGGCGATTGGTGAAGACGGCGTTGACAAGCGCATCGACGTAATCGCGACAGCAATCGCTGGCGAGCTGATGATTGATGACCTGATGGATCTCGAGCTGGCCTATGCCCCGCAATTCGGTTCGGCTAAAGACGCGATCAACATTGCCGGATACGTTGGCAACAACGTGTTCAACGGAACCACGCCGACCGTGCAGTGGCATGAGCTTGAACTCGCCCGTGAGGCTGGCGCTCAGGTTATCGACGTGCGCTCGCCTGCCGAACACGCTGCCGGGCACATCGAAGGCACTCTAAACATTCCGGTTGATGAGCTGCGCGATCGTCTAGGCGAAGTGCAAATGCAAGACGTTGTGGTTTATTGCGCGGTTGGCCAGCGTGGTCACATCGCTACGCAAATCTTGCAGGCTCATGGCGCGAAGGTTCGCAATCTCGACGGTGGTTTCAGCACATACAGCGCTGCTCACGCTGCTCCCTAGACGGCAGTCTTTAGCATCGCTTTAGCCACTGCCGGCAAGACAGCAATATTTGGCAAGACAGCTTCGAGACGGTCGCGCTCGATTGCCAAGTCATAATCTGCCTGCAGATTGCTGAAGAATGCGTCATTCATGCTGAACGCCCTGGCGAGACGAAGCGCCGAATCGGCCGTAATAGAACGTTTTCCGTGAACGATTTCGTTAATGCGACGCGGCGAAACGCCAATGACTTTCGCAACCTCATACTGCGAAATTCCATAGGGAAGCATGAACTCTTCGAGCAAAACCTCACCCGGATGAATCGGTGCATGTACTTTCTTCATAGTTTTCCTAGTGGTAGTCGACTAATTCCACCGCTTCAACTCCGGTGTCTGTCCATAAGAAACAGAGACGCCATTGGTCGTTGACGCGAATGCTGTGTTGCCCCGCTCGATCTCCCGATAGAGCTTTCAAGTTATTGCCAGGCGGTATGCGCAGCTCTTCAAGACGAATAACCCGATTGAGCACCAGCATCTTGCGATGGGCCAATCTTTGTAACTCTGCAGAAATGCGCTTCGTCGGTTCACGCAACCAAATTGCCTCGGAGCGTTTATCGGCGAATGAAACAATCACACCAAAATAATAACGCTAGGCGTTATGAGCGTCAAGCGTTATTACTCGAGGTAACTGCCATAGACTCGGCACATGAACATGAGCCCCGATTTTGAGCTGAGGCTTGGTGAAGCGTTGCGTGGTGTTGCTCGCATCGACAAAACTTCACGCGGCCTAACTTTTAGTCGTTTGCCCGAATGGACATACCTCCAACATGCACACGCGCCAATCGTTGCGAAGATGGCCGAGCGCCTCTCGGGTGCGCACCTCGACATCGAGACCGCCGCCACTCGCATTTGTGTCACCTATCGCTCGACGCGCGACTCAAACCCTTCAACCAAATGGATAGCGGGCCCTTCAACCATTGCCGTAACCGCCGGCGATTTCGAGCAGAGCATTTCTCACTCAAATGGTGACCTGCGCATTTATGATTTCGACGAGATTGTCGAAGTGCGAACGGGCGAAGACTCGGTTGCCGAGTTCGAACTGCCAGCGACTGAGAGCGTTCGCAAAGTGCAAATCTGGTTGCCGCAAAACTGCCCGATCGAATTGATTTCGATCGAGGCCAACAACGATTGGCAACCGGCCTCATCGAGCTTTCAACCACTCTGGGTGCATTACGGCAGTTCGATCAGCCACTGCGAAGACGCCGATGGGCCGCTCGGTGTTTGGCCGGTCGCAGCCGCCCGCGAACTAGGGCTCGATGTTTACAACCTAGGCCTCGGCGGCTGCGCCAACCTCGAACAGTTTGCGGCGCGAACCATCAGAGACATGCCAGCCCAGCTAATCAGCCTGAAACTCGGCATCAACGTGGTGAACACGGCCAGCATGACTTCGCGCACTTTCGGCCCGGCCGTTCACGGCTTCATCGACACCATTCGAGAGAGCCAGCCAACCACGCCAATTCTTGTAATTTCGCCGGTCTGCTGCCCCGCGCACGAGAACAACCCTGGCCCAAGCGAGACCGACGGCAACGGCATGGTCAAGGGCCAAGAGTTCAGTCGCCACAGCTGGATTGGCGAGTTGACCTTGCGCGGCATCCGTGAAATTTTGAGCGAACTTGTTGCAGCGCGAGCCGCGACAGACCCAAATATCTATTACATGGATGGCCTAGAACTCTTCAACGAAACCGAAGCGCTGACTATGCCAGACGGCATTCACCCAGATGCCGAAGGCTATCGCGTTATCGCACGCAACTTTGTCGAGCGCGTTCCGAGGGCTTGGCTTAGCGCTTCTTCGCAGCTTTAGCTTCGGCCTCAGCCGCAAGGGTTGAGCGAATGTCGGCGGCGGTCTTCAAGGCATACTTCTTTGCCGCAGCCTGACCTCCGGTTGACCATTCATTTGCGATTCCGATTGCCATGCCGATTGGAATCTGATCGCCTGCCATGTGCTGAAAACCTTCGCGCTTAGCTTTGTTGCTCATGGCAAGTTTTGCCCACAAACCGTTTGGCCCGAGTTCAACATCGAGCAACTTTGCAATCGCAATCTCTCGAGCCTCTTTGGCTCCAACGAAAATAATTCGCTTGCTCGTGATTTTCAGAGTTCCATTGTCGACAATCATGAGTTGCTCCGGGTTTCGAGTGATCTGCCCCTGCTGCCCGCCAACGTGCCCACGAATGCGACCAACAATCGGAAAGCTAATTCCGGCGTTGCCTCCGCTGTAAGTAGAACCGGTGCTCTTGAAATCAAGCAAGTCGATATTCGCCAAATCGAATAGCGCGGTTTCGTCGCCCTTGGTTAGGGCCGTGCCGGTTTCGCCTTCGCTAGCCGCCCAAATCTCGAGCTTCTTTGCTATGCCCAAGAGTTGGGTCGAGAAATCGTTCTTGCCGCCAGAGCCTCGCTTCACCAAAATTACGATGCCAACCACGAGAACGGTAACGACCAGTAGAAAGGCAAGCACGTTAGGGTCGCTCAAGGCATTGCCAATCGCGCCAATAATAAACAGGATGGCTAGCCAGCCAAAGCATCCGGGACTCTTCATAGTTACATCTTTGCCTTTGCCTGAGACATTGCGCGCCAGGTGCCCCAGAAAACCGCCATTCCGATAGCAACCCCCGAGATCAGGTCGAGAACCACGTGTTGATAAACCAACAGCGTCGAAATGCAGACCAACCCGAGCCACACCTGCAACGGCAGCACCCACCACTTTCCGAGTTTCAGGCTCGCTAGAGCCAAGATCGCGATAACGCTGAAGGTCACGTGATTCGACGGAAACGTATTTAGCGGCTCGTCGAGTTTCCACACTAGGTCGCGAAGCAGAACCGAGAAGGCATCGGTGCTTTCTAAGGTCGGGCGAACCACCGTTGCTGGCACCAACAGATAAAGCACGTTCATAATCATTTGGGCGATAAACAGCGCAAGGCAATAAGCGCGAAAAACCAGCGAAGATCGCAGAGCCAGAACGGGCAGAACCACGAACACCAACGGAATGAAGCTCAGGTATGGCACGACGAAAACAGGCACCAGTGGCATCGCACGGTCGAAGTCGGTGCTGAGGTCAATGAGAGTGCCGCGACCGACATGGTTGAGAATCTCGTAACTCAAAATGGCGAGCGCGATGCAGGCCACTCCCCAAGCCAGGTTTTTGCGAGTTGCACGTTGTGCCATTAGTTGTGGTTCGCAACTTCGAAGGTGTGGCCGCTCGGGTCTTGAAAGCTCAAGGTTCGCACTCCCCACGGGCGATCAATCGGTCCGTTCAAGAGCTGAACGCCGGCGGCTTCAAGTTGCTTGGCAACAAGGTCAACATCGGGGTGCTTGATTGTGTAAACCGCAGTCACACCCGCGCTCGCATCGCCCACCGCTGCCGGCCCAACCAACTCTGGCCCCTCGCGCTCGACAAGCAAATTGATAAACGTAGACCCCATTCGATAGAGCGCCGAGTTGTCGTCGCTAAACACCAAGTCGAGACCTAGCTTGTTGCCATAGAAATCGACTGACTGCTCGAGACTCTTCACCAACAGCGTGATTGCAAATGCGCCCTGATCGAAGGCTGACTTGATTGCGTTATCCATGAACCAAATCTAAACCTTGAAATGCCTGCACTCCAAGACAGGGGTAACAAACGTCAAAGGCTAAAAGGGATGTCAGCTTCCACGAGGCGCTCAGACTCTGCAGCGTCAATACCTAGAACCTGCAGAGCAAATGCAATCGCCTGATCTGCCGACTTAGCCGTGAATTTTGAGTCAAGCACTGTCTTCTGAAGAATGTGTACTAGCAGTGAGAGCAGGAGCTCACTTCGCAGTTCAAGATTGTCTATATTCAAGACACCAGTTGAACGCAGGACCTTTAGGTTTTGAAGAACGGTCGCACCCAGCGTGCCCAGCCGCAGGTTCGCTTCATTTGCGTTATTGGCTACCAATGCTGCAAATACGGGATGTGTCTTGCCTGCACGCACGAACAAACGCATCGGCAGCACCAATTGGCTCATCAGATCGGTCTCAAGAGCCATGTTTTCAAAGACCCACGATTCCCAGGATTTCATTGCGTTTGTGAATGCCTCGGTCACAAGGTCGTTCTTGTTGGCGAAGTGCTTATAGAGCGTGCTTACCGAGACCTCGGCCTGAGCAGCAATATCTTCGATTGAAGCTAGCGACCCTTGGCCGGCGAAGACTTTCTGTGCTGCCAAGACAATCGCAAGGCGAGTTCGCAGCACCGAGGCGCTTTTGCGCCCAGTTACTGGCAATCCGCCGATCTGGTTCCCGGTCATACCTAAATCCTAAGAGTGTCGGTTTACTTCTATTTTATGCGAATTTCGGTATTACATTGCTAAATCGAAGTATTCTTCCTATATTCGAATACAAAGCCCTTTACCTGAGGAGTAAACGTGAAATCTAGATCGAGCATCTCGGCAATTCTTGCCCTGCTTTTGTCATTCGCGGGATCCACTGCCGCGCATGCAACCACGCGCGATGTAGCCTGCACAAGTGGCACATACCATGTCACCGGCACTGTCGCAGATAGCAGCAGCCACTGCATCGGTGAAGTAATCTTCGATAACACGATCACTGAAATTGGACCAAACGCCTTCGATAACTTTCGCTACGGTGCAAATTCACACGATGACATCACATCGATTACTTTTGGATCCAGCGTGGCCCTCATCGGTGACCATGCATTTAGATATTCCACCGGCACGATGACGAGTTTGGCCATCCCAAACAGCGTTACTGACATCGGCAATGGAGCTTTCGTAAACTTTAACAATCCGCCCTCGCTGCTAACATCCGTGACTTTCGGAAATCACGTTGTAAGCATTGGCGAACAAGCATTCGCCAGCAACCCAGCCCTACAAACTGCAATTTTGCCGAGTTCATTGACTTGGGTAGGTCCAAACGCGTTCGCAGACTCCGCAATAACTTCACTAAGGATTCCAGCTTTGATGCATAATGTGCCTACTAATTCATTTAGCTGGATGCAGTCGTTAACCAGCATCTATTTTGAGGACGGAGTCACTGTCATTAGCGAAAACGCTTTTAACGCTGATGAGCAAATCTCTTCCATTCGACTTTCCGCAACATTGACCGAAATTGAACCCAATGCTTTCGCCTCTGCGCACATGCTTACTGAAATTAGAATTCCAAATTCGGTCGAAACAATTGGCGATGAAGCTTTTGCAAACAGCCCGAACATCGCAAGCATCTATATCGGCACCGGGTTGCGCTGGCTGGGCTCATACGTGTTTTCTTCTGATACAGCTCCAGGGCCTAGCGCACTCCAGTGCCTAACCAACAACAGCCAAATCACCGCTCAAGCGCTATTTGACGGGGGAATTGAGCTTGCAGTGCCGGCTTGTGCAGAACCGACTCCGCCTGGACCAGCTGCCTACACAGGACCAATCATCACCGGCAGACTGGCGAAGATTGCATCGACAAGCGGAGGTTCTGAATTCACATTAAACGGCGAGAGACTAGCCCAGGTGACTCTCGTGACTATCGACGGTCAATCTCTGAATATCGTCTCAAAGTCAGAATCTCAGCTTGTAGTCAAAGTGCCTGCTCACGCAGCCGGATTCATTGATCTCAAACTCAAGAGCGACTTGGGTACCTTGACCTTCCAAGATGCTTTCGAGTTCAAAACTCCGATTGTGGTTCAAGTTCAAAAGACGAAAGAATTGGCGATCCCTACCGGAGCAACATCTTCGTTGAGCGTCGCTCAGCGCACTGGCGTTGACTCATTTGTTCGATTAGCGGGTTCGGGTGCCGTGCTGACCTGTTCTGCGACACACGCATCAAAATTTGACCTACAGAAAGCAATAGCTCTTGCGCAGGCAGCATGTGCCAGGGCAAAGAAGTCAAACTCTGGGCTAATCACTCGTATTTCGGCGCCGGTTCTTGTGAACCTAAAGAACGCATCGAAAATCCTGTTGTCGCTCAAAGGCTAGCCAGACAAAACAACGCTGCCGAGTAGAGATCTATTCTCTTCTCGGCAGCGTTTTTTATTCTCTGAACGTTTTAGACGTTGAACCGGAACTCGACCGCATTACTTTCTAAACATTGGGCGGCTAGCCTTGGCCTATGGCTGAAATATTTCCCGTCTACTCAATCGCCAAGCCATTTCTGGCCCAGGCGGTGCTCGAGCTCGGACTGCCGCTGACTGAGCGCATCGGCCAGCACCTATCCGTGATTTCTGAGCCTTATGCCGATCGTCGAATCGACCAGCTGCTCAACCACACCTCTGGGTTGGCCGATTACTCCGCCCTCGCCGCATATGGCCAGGCGGTCGAGAATCGCACGGATGCCTGGAGCCGCGAAGAACTTCTCGAGCGCTGTGGTGCTTTGAACCACAACATTGACGGTTTCAACTATTCCAACATCGGATACTTGCTGCTGCGCATGATGGTTGAAGAGAAGACCGGCTTGAGCATGTTTGCTGCGATTAGGTCGTTAGTGCTTGATCCGTTGGCGATAGATGGTTTCGAAGAGTGGGAAGTACGCTCTGATATCGTCCCTGGCTATGACCCGCGCTGGGTTTACTCAGGCACTTTCTTGGCCGACTCCGATTCGATTAAACGCGGCTTTGTGAAGCTCGTTCGCCATCGCGCCGAAACTCTTCCGTTAGAAACAGGAATGACACTTCTGCCCTACCAAGGCACCGGATTCGACCACCCCGGCTATAGCTACGGGTTCATGAACGATGTTGACCTGGCAACTGGACAACCAAACTTCGTTGGTCACGGCGGCGGCGGCCCAGGTTATGCTCACATGATTCTCCTCAACACCGCGAATTGGCAGGTTGGGCTCGAGACTTCGACGGCCGACTTTGATCAGACTTCGGCGATCACTCGATTGCGCGCTGCGACTTCATAACTACACGTTGAAGCGGAACTCGACCACGTCGCCATCTTTCATGACGTAGTCCTTGCCTTCCATGCGAACCTTGCCGGCCGACTTGGCGTCTGCCATTGATCCGGCAGCCATGAGGTCATCAAATGACACGATCTCTGCCTTGATGAAACCACGCTCGAAGTCGGTGTGAATAACACCGGCAGCCTGAGGAGCCTTCCAGCCCTTGTGAATAGTCCAGGCGCGAGCTTCTTTCGGGCCAACAGTCAAATAGGTCTGCAAACCAAGGGTGTCAAAACCGATGC